>CAYYOX010000220.1:0-7090 GCA_964473065.1 uncultured Planctomycetaceae bacterium
ATTGGGGTGCGATGCCCCGATCTTTGGCGTAGCGGAATACGACAGGATAACCGTGTCGTCGTCGGCCTTGTTGCCGGTAGCAACTAGGAACGTCCGTGTATGGGTCGTGACCGTGATGCCCGTTGGCAGGTATTCCTCCCGCCCGAAGCGTCCTTTGAAGTTTTCGCTAAATCCTGTTACGCTCATGTCCGATCTATGCTCACAACTTGGGGATCGAGTTTACGGATAATCTCCTTCTGGGCGGAGAGCGATTGTTTCGCGACCGTGAGTTGCTGCTTCGGAATCTTCTGGGCACTGTTAGCCTGTGCGTTGATGATCGTCGAGAATGCGGCTGCCGAGCCACGTTCCATCGCGGCTCCGAACCGGGGGCCTTGGGCGCCTACACCCTGAAGCGTCGTCTGTGCCTGCGCCTGCGCTCGAGCGGCCGTGTCGGCATCGATCGCGCCGAGTCGCAAGAGTTGGTTGATGTCGTCCAGCCGGAACTGGTACTGCTCCATGGGCGTGCGGGTATCGTCCCACATCCGCTCAGCCAGGTTTTTGACCCTGTCCGCCTCCCTTCCGAATATCTCATCCGTTAGCTTGTCAAAAGCCGTCGGGCCCAACTCGGCTTTTGCTTGTTCTCTTGCCCGGTCCGCCAAATTCAGGTCCTTTAGCGCTCCAATTTCCATCAGTCGGTTGATGTCTGCAATCCTCTTCTCGTACCGCTCCATGGGTGTTCGGGTCATGTCGTAAATCCTCGCAACTTCCCGCACTCCGAGTGTTCGTTCTGCGTTTAGTTCTTCTTCTCTGATCAGCAACGAATCCATAAAAGCCTTCGTCTCGTCGGAAACCGCTGCCCGCATTCTGCTTCCACCTTCCATCGACGCGGTCCGGCGGGAACGGCGATTCTGTTCTTTAGAACGAGGGGCAGCAGCACCTACCAGGGCCGGCAAAGGACCGATCAACTCTTTCCTAAATTTCTGGACTGCGTTCTGTACGTCCTTTAGCGTATCAGGCCCGCCAAACAGGGCTCGTATCTCAAATAGTACTATCTCCCCCGGTATTGTTGCCAACTTTGCTGAATCCCGCACGGCCTGCATGCCTGCCGCAGCGGCCTTTCCTGCCTTAGTCCATTCGCTGTCCAGATTACTTACCTCTTTCGTAGCTTTGGGCATTGTGCCTATCATCTTCGCCAACTGAGATAAGATCGGCTCGAACGCCTCAGTCGAAGCCCTTGACATGCTCGCCGACACCTTGTTCCACGCTTCGTCGAACTTGGTTAAGACATTTTCCGACACGTCCTTCGTCGTGTTCCCGGCCAGACGTGTATCCTCTTCTACTCGCTGCATGAACTTGGAATAACCGATTAGGGCCGACGTCGCCGCCACGCTCTTGATGGTAAATCCCGCCTGGAGCAAGGTGGCTCTTTTCATCTCATCAGACATGTCCGCCATGATGACTTCGAGTTGTCCGATTACATTGGAAATCCCGAGAAACCGGCCAGAAACGTCGAAGACCTCAAGCCCCAATGCCTCGAATTGTTTCCTGTTGACGATCGCTTTTGTGGTCATGTCCCGCAGAACGATCGCGAACTGCGTTCCTGCATCGTCTCCCTTGACGCCCTGGTCCGCGAATGCAGCCAGCACCCCAATACCGGCTTCCATGTCGATATTGAATATGCGCATTGCCGCCCCGGCCTTGTTCGTTATCGCCTCGGAAAACTGCTGAACAGAAGCATTTGCCAACGTGTTGGCCTTGACCAAGACGTCCGTTACTTTAATGAGGTTGGCAAGGTTTTCCGAGGCATTTTCAACCTTTAACCCAAGAGCGCTTTGCGCATCCGTCGCTAAGTCGGTCGCCAATGCAAGGTCAAAGTTACCCGCCTGGGCGAAACGCGCAACGGCCGGTAAAGCCTTGATTGACTGGGCAGCATTGAGACCAGCGGACGCCAGAAAGAAGTAGGCCTCCGCAGCTTCGCGTGCTGAGAACTGAGTAGACGCCGCAACGGCAAACGCCGTCCGCTCCATGTCTTTCCGGATCGTTGCATTTACGTCCGTCATGATCGCTACTGAGCGATTCATGGCCCCCTCAAACGCATTGGCGGCCCGTCCCATCTTTATGAAGGCCATCGCCACCCCGCCCAACCCGGCCGCTCCAGACAGGATGCCCAATTGACGGGTGAGCATCCCGGCAGCACCGCTCTTTACCCTGAGGTTACCAGCCGCCCCGCGCGTTCCCTTGCGGAATCCCCGGGTGTCCATGCCCAGCCGCACGCGAAGATCGCCGATCGCTGTGGCCATGGTTATCCCCGCTTTCCTCTCACTCTTGCAGCGATTTGGGCCGGGCCCATGACGGGTGCCGGCCGCTTCTTATCCGGGCACGGCTCGAAGTCATCCGGCTCGTACTTCGCCCCCATGCTGTTTGCCACGGCGGCAAATCCGATTTTTAGAATCTCGCAAATGCGGTCCCCAATGTCCGGCTGAATGGTGCGAAACGCCCGCCACATTGCCATCTGCTCGGGTGCAATCGTGTCCCGCATTTCCTCCACGTTGACGACGCCAAGGGAATCGGCTAGCTCGTAGGCGAATCGCTCGTCGTCGTCTCGTCGGAGTTTCCCACCAGGTCGTCGAGGTCCTGAGTAGTGATCCCGCAATGGTCCGCACATTCACCGTACAGGTGCGACGAGTCCGCCCCGTCCAGTTCGGCAAGCAGACCAACCTTGTTCGCGGGCACGATCGTGTTGCCCTGATCGTCGACAAGGCAAAGGGCGATAAATCGCCGGTTGGCCGTGGCGAGTCGAGCTTCGCGAAGCTTGTCATCCCGCACCGCAATCACGGCCTGGTAGTTGGATAGCTCCCGCTCGGTCAGCGATCGAATCCGATACACTAACCCACTGGTCGGAAGCGTCACGTTCTTAAATCGCCGCTTGCCCCCACTGGCAATCAATTGGTCAAACGTCCCTAGTTCAATCTGCGAGTTCGTCATTGAGAATCAAACCTCCTTCGGTCTCGGTTGCGTTTGGCCCCGGGCGGTCCGTACCGTCCGGATAATAGCCGTCGATAATTCCTGCGTCGAACTTGTCATAGTCGTCCGGGTGGATGCCGGCCGCCACCCGTTTGTGAGCCCATTGGGCTGCCTTCATTTCGTGCTCGGTCATGTTGGCCATGGCCTTGCACTCATCGTCCGCCGGCACGGCCACGCCCAGCCAGACCAGCCGATAAGCGTCCCGGTGGTTGATGACGGTGCCGATCGGAATTCGCCGATCCGGATACTTTTCGCAGCCTTGGCCGCCACCATGGCAGACCTTGCAGCCGCATTTTCCAACAACGATCATCTTGGATTTCATTACGTACTTCCTCCACCTGGGAACGTGGGCAACCCGTTGAGTTTGATGCCGAAACTAGCCTTCAATCCGTCGGCCAACGCGACCGCGGGACTGAGAGAGAATCCTGCTCCGGAGAACGGCCACTCGGTATCGTCGGAGAAATTCAGACTCCACGCCTCAAGCTCCGGATCGGACAGGAGGAAATCCAGGTTGGCATGGCCCCCCAGCGCCGGATCAAAGAACATCTCGCCAGAGAGTGACCCACCCTCGGTCCGGCCCGTGGGCAGATACGGAATACCAGCAAGCGGGTTGTCGAGCGTATCAGCCTCGAAGGTTTCCGCCTCCATATCCGGCCCGTCCATGGAAATGATCTGAGCAACCGGCGTCAAAACCGATGCCACGGTCTGCTCCAACACGGTTCCTTTGCAGATGATCTTTGACATAACCTATCTCCTTCTGAGAGCTTCTTTACGTAACGCGATTCGAGCCTTGTCGGCGGCCTTGCGAATTGCGGCTTGTGATCCTGCGGTGACGGCTTTCGGTATTACACCATCGAAAAACTGTTCTGTGCTTCCGGTCGATCCACCGGTGCCCTTCTTGGTCCGTTCGCTGCTGGTCTTCTCTGAATGCTTGCCGGTGCCGAGAACAATCCAGTGGACGTTTGCGGCCGAGATACCCACGCCTGCGTCGCCGCCGGCCGCCCGTGCCGTTGCCTTTGTCTTCCGAAGTTTGCTCTGCTTTCCGACCCCGTATCCCACCTTTAACGCGAGTTCGCCCGTGTCCTTGTCTCGTTTGATACTGAACCCGATCGTCCCTTTGGTGGCCTTCTTTAGCCCCCTGGCATCCAATCCCCTGCCCGTGATCGCCGTGGCGTCCGTCTCTTTTCTGATAGAGGATCGTAGTGGCGCGGCCATCCCAACCATTGTCGCTCGCGACACTCTTACCGTGCCCTGCTTTTCAAGGGATCGCAGCTTGCGGTCCAGTGCCTTCAATCCGATGATTCTTTCAGCCACAGCACACCCCCGCCGGTTCCACGATCGGGAATTCATTCCACCAATGTTCTCGTTTGTGCATCGGCCTACCCTGTCGGTTGCTCACCACGTCGCTATCGCCGCTCATCTGCCCGATGCAAAACCGCCACGGGGCGTAGATGTTGTGTCGCCCGCTCGCGTGCAGTTCGCAGAGCCGATAGTCAACGTGTTCGAGCCGGTGATCTTTGGTTCGCAACGGTCGATCGATCGCCTCGAGTGCCGCCTCTGCAAACGGCCGCCGGATCGCGTAGGCGTGGGTGCGGTTGATGTACCGGCCGCGAATCAGCCTGTCCTGAACTACTGCCTCGGGTGGCGTTTCGTCCCGGTTGGTCCGCATGTGCTGGCCGCCGAAGTAGATTTGATCCCAGTCATCGGGCACGCATGCGATCGCGTCTTGCATCCGCTTGATACCATCGCGGCACAGGACCGCGTCATCCTCAAACACCAGCACGCTATCGAGTTCGTCGCACACTTGGAGCGTCCACAGTTCGATATGGGATTGCAGACAACCCCAGACGCCGGGCGCTCCGTGAAACCACTCGGGAATGTCCTGCTCGATGCCGTCGACTCCCGGCCATAATGCCGGCAGCTTCCATGGCCAGTCCCGTGACGGAAACCGATCATAGAACTTTCGCAGCCGCTCGGGGCGTCGGTCCAGGCTGATTACGAATACGGCGTCAAACATCTTCGTTATATCCCACTGTCCAATCTTGGATTGTCACGTCCCAGAACCGTTCCGAATTGTCTCCGAATCCCTCTTGTGATCGAACCTCATGATTTAGCTGGATGGCATTGAAGGCCGTCGTGTTGTCGCCAAATCCCATCAGGCCCGTGCCCGGAGAAGTCCCGTTGAGCTTCACGGCCGTGGCCAACGATTTACTGAGCGCCATCGTGAGGGCTCGGCAGGTTATCGTGAGTTCCGCATAGTTGAGTCCTCCGGACCCGCTTAGGTCAGTTTCCGGCGCGTCGCTGTCGATATCGATGATGATATGGGGATCCGTGATGTCGTCGTCGACCTCTTGGTGGCCGTATCGAATCACCATCTCGTCGGCCGATCCGGAGCCGTTGAAATCGGCAACGGCCGACATGGCCAACAACGCGGTTCGGATATCTTCCTCGATACTCATGACCGCTCGGTACACTCCAGTTCAAGTTCTCGCCGCTCTTGCGTCGGATCATAAATCCGCTTGATGCTCAAACGGGTTCCGTCAGTGAGTTTCAGCCAATGCTTTCGCGTCAACGTCCGCGTCCATTCATCCGAACGAACCCGCACCCGGTACGTTACGTCCGCTTGTTCCTGGTCGGCAATCAGTCGCTCCCGTCCACTGATCGGCCGCACGTTGGCCCAACGGTTGAAGCGGAATAACGGGTCTTCTGTTCGCTGCCCATCGGTCGCCGTGGTCCTGTCGGGATTGTTGACGTAAAAGCCTACTCGGGCTGTGTATTTCCAACGGCCGGTGCGTTTGCGTCTCGGCATCAGAGTACCCGCCCGTCCGCGTAGGAACTCAGCAGGGAATCGATCGCCGGTAGTGGCATGTCTCCGTCGTACAGCCCGCCGGCGTAAAGCAGGATGGCCTGCTGAATCGCCTTTGGAACATCGTCCGCACTGCCGTAGCCCGCCACGTAGGCGATCCAAACGACGTCATGATGGACTCGTATTGAGGGGAATACCTGGTTGAATTTGAGTCTGACGATCCCGGCACCGTTCTTAAACGCAAGTTCATAAATGTCCGTCGAGAGCGTCTGGGTGTCGCCATCAACGTCGATGTACTGAACCGACGTGATGCTATCGACTGGCCCCCAGGACAATTCCATCCCGTTGGCGAATAGGTCGAAATACTCAACTACCGTCTGGTCGATTAGTAGTTTCCAGAGGTAAAGCTGCTCCACCACTTGGCGGGCTGTCGTGATCAGAACATCAAGTTCCCTGTCGGTGCTCTTATCATCGACCCGCAAGTGGTTACGCAACGTCTCGGCGGTCACCGGTTCGGTGGTCGGTTCGGTACGTTCTACGCGGGTACTGCGGAGCATGGATCACCTTTGTAAAACCGCCCGCCGCGGATTGACACGCGACGGGCGGCACACAGGACGCCGACGAGACAACGCACACTATGCAAGCGGAGTTGGCGGTACATTCTGGCCGTAACGGGGCTTGCTGAGGATCGCAGTAACAGCCACAAGCAGTTCGCTTGCGGCTGAACTGAACTCAAGCGTAACGAACGGTTGGCCATCGGTGAATTCGTCCGCGTCCATCTCCACAACGATGAACCGATCCTGGTAAGTCGCCGCCGTGAGGGTCAGGGCAGCGGACGTGGTTTCGGCCGCCAGAAGATCGCCACCGGCGCTCTTCATATCCGTCGCACACGCGCGATAATTGAAAGTCTCGGCAGTGGTCTTGGTGCCGACCGTCGCGCCAGAGTAGACTTTCAGCACGGCATTTCCGGTCAGTTCACCAAAGAGAATGATGAATGCTACGTGGCTGTAATTCTCCATGGACACGCTGTCACCGTCGATACCAGCGGATTGGTGATCCTCCGGCTGCACGCAAAAGACAATCTTGTTTTGTTCCGCAAGTCGCATGATAATGCTCCTTTGAGAGCGTTGTTGGCAGGAAAAGAGCTTATCGGCTTTCGAGCAGCACGATCGGGCTCAACGTATCGCCGGCATCGAACGGGGTCAGGGCAGTATCCCACGTCGGCTGGCCGTCGATCCGGTAGGTCACGCGGAACGCGGTCTGGTCCGTCAAGAACTGGAC
>CAYYOX010000220.1:7100-10070 GCA_964473065.1 uncultured Planctomycetaceae bacterium
GAGGGTGGACTGGGAAAGGTACGGCGCGATCGACTGGTTGTACAGCCACACGGCCGTCTTACGGAGCGGCGCGAACATCCGGGCCCGCATGGCCGTGGTGTTGTCGCCCCAGACGGTGTCGGCCGTCTGGTTGGTGACCTTGGTGGCCTGGACGGCACAGTTGGCCGCGATCAGCCCGAGGTGCTTGTTGGCCCCGTTGCCGTTCACGATGGCATTCTCGACCGTGAAGATCAGTTCCTCGGTCAGCCACTTCATCAGAATCATACCGCTGGCCGATTCATCTTCGAGCATTTCCTCGGTGATGTAGGCCAGGGCCGCGGCCTTGTGGAGCGTCAAGGTCAACTCGCCAACCTTCGGCTTGCTGTCCGTGATCGAATCCGTTTCTCCGACCCAGTAGCCTCGAATCCCACCGGTTCGGCTACCGGTCGCCCGGGAACTCTCATCGACCCGCGGGAGCTTGATCGTGTTCCCCTGGAGCGGGATGTACATTCCGTCCTGTTTGATCAGGCGGAGCAATTCGCCGACGTTGTACATCTTTTCGAGGATACCGCTGGCGAACTGGTCGGGAATCAGGAACCCGCCGAGCGAGTCGACGTCGGTTCGCATCCCGGGGGCCGCGGCGAACAGTCGAGGGTCCTGGGCAGCCGGCACCATGGCGGCTTGGCGAATCTGAAACATGTATTCGCCGAAGTGATCAAACGAAGTCGATGCCTCGCCCCCCACGATGGTCGGGTTGCTGGGGTTGGTGGCCACGGACGGATTGACCGGGGCCGAGATTCGTTGCTGGGGTTGCCGGTCCCACGCGGCCGCATCCCCGAGGGCCTTAACGGTCGCAAGTCGCTTCGCCTCGGCAACTTCGGCCGCTTCGATCTGGGTCCGTAGATCGTTGGCCGTGGAAACATGACCTTCGATTTCCGTGATCTGCTCATCGCTGAGCCCATCTTCCGAGGCTTCGCCAGCCGTTTGGATGGCCTTTGCAGCTTCGAGGGCCGCCTTTCGCTTGCCGATCAGGGCCTTGATATCGACTTTCATTTCGTACACTCCTCCGCCATCAGGCCGGGGAGCGCCGAAAAAAAGCCGGGCGCATCGCGTCCCGACAGCATCAAGGTTTGAGACTTGAGAAATTGCTGTCAAGATGCGGTGCGGCCGGCTCTGCGACACGCTTCACATCGTTACGTCTGGTTGCCGGTAGGCTCTGCTATCGGTGGGCCAGACGCCTCTGTATCGTCTTCAGTCCGCATTGTAGGGACGGGCCGAAGGTTTGTCTATAGTATTTTTTCCGCTACTCCTTCGGTGGGGGTTCCAATATCCGAATCGATCGGGCGGTTTTGGGGGTAGTCTCGATGTAGCCCTTCTTCTTCAGGGCGACCACGTGGCGAACGGCCCCGGCTGGAGTGATTCCCATGCTGTCGGCGATCTCACGGAACGTCGGGCTGTAGCCGTTCCGCTTGTGGAATCGCTTCAGGAAGGTCATTGCGTGTTGCTGGCGGTGGGGTAGGTGGGGCATGGGGTTCTCCGGAGTAAACATCAAACTATCGTTACGCCTTGTCAGCCTTACCGCAACTGGACTTGCCGAGCCAGGCCTTGCCAAGCCATGACCGCCAGACCCGGCCGAGCCCCGCCACGCCTGGCCACGCCATGCCTCGACCGCCTCGCCTGACCAAGCCCCGCAGCGCCCAGCCGCGACATGACCGCCAAGCCCCATCATACCGCGACTCGCCAAGCCACGCCTCGACCGCCAAACCCAGCCCCGCCACGCCGGACAGAGCCGCGCCAATCCTCGACCGCCTCGCCAGGCCTTGACCAGCCCCGTCATGCCGCGCCCCGCCATGCCTCGACCGCCTCGACCGCCTTGCCCAGCCTAGCGGTGACAACCGCCCGGCCATGCCAAACCACGCCTCGCCTCACCAGGCCTTGCCCAGCCGCGCCATGACCACGTCCGCTACTTCGCTAACAACGCCTTTTTGCCCCGCTGGTCGACCGTAGCAGTAAACCACGACAGAAGCTCTTCCGTGTCGGCATCATAGCACGTGGGATTCTTAATTGCCGCATCTTGGGCTTTCATCCCGCCGGATGCAATGATGGCCTTGCAGTCGGCTTTGGTTGCGACCTCGAATTGGCCGTAGCTCCCCTTCCCTTTCTCTTGGCGAAAGTCGCCGATCCCGACGATGATCCCACCGTTTGACAACAACTGGGCGATAGCGTTCTCGCTCATTTGCGGCTTGACGTATTGAATCACGGCAGGCAAACACCACTCAGCCAGAATCGCCCGCGTACGAACATCCGGCGTCTTATTCATGTCGGCCGATCTTACTACGGCCATAAACAACTGAGGCACGCCGTATAGGTCACACGACTGACCCTCGACCCAAACCAGTCGCCCTATTTGCGTCTTGTTTGTGCCCTTGGTCTCTAAGGCAGCGGTCGCAATCGCACCCTTGATTGCAGGCGACGGAAACACAACCCGAGTGGACCCCTTGCCAACTCGGCAACTCATGCTGTTGCGAAATTCGTTCAGCGGATCGTGCTTGAGCAGTTGCTCCTTTTCCGCCTTGGTTTTCCGTCCCTTGGGTAGCAGCAATTCACGCATCGCCTTGCCCGCCATCCGGTTGCAGATCAACGGGGTCCGGCCTTTCAGCCATACCGTCATGCTTCCGACTCGCAGAGGTTCAACCTCGATTGCTTCCAGAACGCCTGTTGACTTAGCCATAATAATGGCCTCCTGTTATTGCGGGGCATAGCCCCTATTGCGTAGGAGTCCAGGCTACACACCTGGAACGTAAAACACTCTTCATCGACCGCCCCGCCAATCCCGGACCTGCACGGCCCAGCCTCACCGCGACCGCCGCGCCAGGCCACGCCAAGCCCCGACCGCCACGACTTGCCGGGCCTGGCCCAGCCGCGCCTCGCCACACCCCGACCGCCCGGCCTTGCCTCGCCTTGACCGCCTCGCCTAGCCTTGCCTCGCCC
>CAYYOX010000221.1:0-10028 GCA_964473065.1 uncultured Planctomycetaceae bacterium
GCGCGGGGCCGATGCGGTAATCCTTCAGCGAAAACTGCTGCCGATCTGGCAACTGACCTTGTTGCGGCGGTCTGCCCGACGCTTGATCTATGACTTCGACGATGCCATGTTTCAGCGCGACAGTTACAGCCGCAAGGGGCCCTACAGTCGCACGCGGTTGGCCCGGTTCTGGGCGACCGTTTATGCGGCCGACACGATCCTTGCGGGCAACGATTTCCTGAAGCAGCAGGCCTCCCGTTACGCCGAACCGGCAAGTGTCCACCGGATCCCCACCTGTGTCGAGCCGAACTGGTATCGGCCGGCGTCGCACGCTCGCGTCGGGTCCGAGGCCCGATTGGTCTGGATCGGTCAGGCCGCCACGTTGCCTTCCTTGGCTTGCGCCAGCGAGCATTTGACGGCAGCCGGGCAAACCTTGCCGGGGATGCCCTTGCGGTTGATTTGCGACGGCACGTTGGACCTCCCGCCGCTTCGCGTGATGCCTCGCGTATGGTCGTCGCAAACCGAGGCGGCCGAGTTGGCCGACACGGACATCGGCATCAGTTGGCTGCCCAATGACTCATGGAGTCGAGGGAAGTGCGGCCTGAAGGTGTTGCAGTATATGGCGGCCGGGCTGCCGGTGGTTGCTAATCCGGTCGGCATGAACGGCCAGATGGTGCTGCACGAGCGAACCGGATTGCTGGCCTCGACGCCGCGTCAGTGGGCCAACGCGATTCGACGGCTGGCCGACGATCCCGACTTGCGCCGGCGAATGGGCACGGCCGGAAGACGGCTTGTCGAGCAACAATACAGTGTGGAAGGCTGGGGACCGAAGCTTGCCGAACTGGTCCACGCCACGGCCACGCTGGATTGCCATGACCGCGATATGGTCTTGGAGCCACGGATGAAACACGGATTGAACACGGATAGAAGAGAAGGATCTGTCTTCGACGTGAAGAGATTACCAAGCAAGCCATTATCTTGAGTCCATTGTATTTGTGGCGGTGGTTTTCTGGAGAGAGCTTACTGAAGAGTCCGGGAATTGCGGCCCTTGCCAATTGCCTTGTAGGAGGCGACTCCCGTCGCCGATCGAGGCAGAAACACTGCCAATCGGCGACAGGAGGCGACTCCTACAAACTGGAATTCCCGGACACCCTAAACTATATCCGTGTTCAATCCGTGTTTCATCCGTGGCTAGACTATCCCGTGAACGATTACGATTGGAGAAAGCTGTTGCGATCGGGTTGGTTGGTTAAGCTGTGGATACTGCTGATTGGCGCGATCGGGCTGGGTGGCTGTTCGATGGCGGTGAGCACGGTCTGGGAACCGCCGGGCAAGCACTGGCTGGTTCGCGAGCAGTTGGTGATCCACAGCGATTTCACTATGCCCGTGCAGCACCGGCTGCTGGAGGATTTGACCGCCAGGCGATTCGATCTGAGTCGCGCGTTGGGCGTGCCGGTTTCCAACGAGCCGATCCATATCTATCTGTTCGACGACGCCGATCAGTTTGGCCAATTCATCGGCCAACGCTATCCCGACTTTCCCCAGCGGCGTGCCTTTTTTATCGAGACCGACACGCGGCTGGTCGTGTATGCCCATTGGGGCGACCGCGTGGCGGAAGATCTGCGACATGAAGTGACTCACGGCTACCTGCACGCGATGGTTCCGAACATGCCCTTGTGGCTCGACGAGGGCTTTGCCGAATACAGCGAGGGGCCCCGGAGTCAGGCGGGTGTGAATCGGGCCCATCTGCGTCGATTGCTTGCGCGGTTGAAGCAGGATTCGTGGCAGCCGGATTTGCAACGGCTGGAGCGGCTGCAATCCACGTTCGACATGACGCAGGACGATTATGCGGAATGTTGGGCCTGGACCCATTTCCTGTTGCACTCCCACCGCGAAAACCACGAGCTGTTGCGTCGCTTCCTGGCCGAACTGCGGCAAGAGGGCCGCGTCGAGCCGCTTTCGGTCTGGCTAGGCTCAGCGACAATGCGGCCGGAAACGCCCGTGGCAAGGCAGCCGGAACTACTGGTGCAGCATCTATGGCAATTGGACGGGCAGGCGGCATCCCGGTAAAAAACCTCGAAACGCCGCTTTTTCTCTTGATGGGCCATTGCCCGTCGGCTGGTCCCTGGGATCAAAATCTGCCATCTCCTCCTAGCAGAATCTCCCAGACAAACCTATAATTCTCTGGATTCTTTGACCATGGACTTGGGCGATCACTGTTTGCGATGTTGACTTATCGCAGTTTTCGAAATACCGACCCACCCGTTTTGGCAGCCATTTGGCGAAGCCGGGTGGGCCAGCGCGGGCTGAGGGAACCGATCTCGCCCGAGATTTTCGAGCAATTGATCTTCGCCAAGCTCTACTTCGACTACGAGGGGCTGATCGTCGCCCGGGACGACGGTCGGGCGGTCGGTTTTGCCCATGCGGGCTTCGGTCCCGACGAGGCGGAGGACCGGCTGTCTACCGATTTGGGCGTGGTGAGCCTGGTTTTCACGCGGCCTGACTGCCAACAAACGGAAGTGGCCAGCGGCCTGCTCGAACAATGCGAGCAGTATCTTCAGCGTCGCGGCGCCAAGGTTCTTTACGGCGGCGGGGTTCGCCCGCTGAATCCGTTCTATCTGGGCCTCTACGGCGGCAGCGAACTGCCCGGAGTGCTCGAATCGGACCTGCTGGCCCGAGAACTGTACGGGGCCAGCGGTTACCAGGAAATCGACCGCACCATGGTCCTTCGACGCGAACTGGGCGATTTCCAGGCGGTGATCGATCGGCAGCAAATGCAGATCCGCCGACAAATGATTGTGGAGATGACGGTCGACGCGCCCACGGAAAGCTGGTGGGAAGCTTGCACGATCGGCCCTTTCGACCTGTTGCGATTCGAGTTGATCCCCAAGCGTGGAGGCCCGGCGATCGCGAGGGCCATCTTCCGCGACATGGAGCCGGTCGGCCTGACGGGAGTCCAGCGGAGAACCGGCCTGATCGATCTGTGGGTCGACGAATCGGTGCGGCGTCGAGGATTCGCCGTCTTTCTGCTCAGCGAGGCCTTCCGTCAATTCATCCGCGAAGGCATCGACACGGTCGAGACCCAAACCATGCAGCACAACCGAAGTGCTCTGGGGCTGTATCACAAGCTGGGTTTTCACCAGATCGGCCAAGGCAGCGTCTTTCGCAAGCAGTAGCCGTCAGCGGCATTTGCTTGTCTAGCGGTCGACGGTATGTCGGCCCTTTCTCAGCGCAAGCTCATAGGTCGACGTGCCGTCGACCGCTAAACGGTTCATGCTCAGGTCGACGTGCCGTCTCGACCGTTAAAGGCTGCACGATCGGGCTCACGATCAAACGGGCTGTGCCGGTCGCAGTGGACGATTGCCGCCTGTTTGCTGTGGAAGCTCGGAATTGGCGAGATTCCAAGTTTTCTTCTTGACGTCTTTTTTCTCCGTAATTATCGTGCATGTAATCCCCTCCCACTTCGCGTTCCCAGCGCGGACCTTTTCTCCTCTCGACAACCGACTCCTGCGTTCACCCGCCCGCACAGGATTTCTTGCCCGGAGACAAATCACCATGTTGTCGCCATCCCACCGCCGTCGATCCCACCGTCTCTTGTCATCTATGGAACGTTTCGACGACCGTCGCAACGCCCCCAGCCCGATTCAAGCCACGCGATTGCATGTCGAATCGCTCGAACAGCGGCAACTACTATCCGCCGGCGGGTTCGCCTCGTACGACCCTGCGTCGTTCGAATCGGACGCGATGTTAATCGACTTAACCGGCACAACCGGTGACGACTCGTTCGAGTTCATCACCGAATCGACGCCCGGCCAGTGGTCCGTCAAGATCAACGGCGTCGAAGAGGCGGCCGGCTCAGGACCCGTCGACGTACGATTTGACGGGCTCGGCGGTAACGATACGGCCATCATTCACGACACGGCCGGCAACGACGAGTTGGTGGCCTGGCCGCAGGGCGCCATGATGACCGGCACGGCGGGTAGCCTCACAGTCACCGGCTTCGAGTCGATCGTCGCGCAATCCGGCAACGGGGGCCATGACAAGGCAAGATTCTACGACTCGCCGGGCGACGATACGCTTCATGCAACGCCGAGCGAGGTCACGCTCAGCGGTGACGGGTTCCTTGTTACGGCCAAAAACTTCCAGGAAGTTCATACATTCGCCACCGCCGGCGGTCATGATACCGGATTGATGTTGGACGGCGACGGCGACGATCAGTTTTATGCCTCGCCCGTCGAGGGTGCGATGCGCGGCGAGAATTACTTCAACCGGGCCAAGTTCTTCGAGGTATTGCAAGGTGACGCCTCGGTTGGCGGCACTGATACGGCCGAACTGTTCGACTCCGCCGGCAAAGACATCCTGGTCGCCACGCCGACTTATGCCTCGCTTTCGGGGGCAGGGTTCGACGTTCGGGCCACCAACTTCGACGACGTCCAGGCCCACGCGACCAAGACTGATGGCCAGTACGACTTGGCAAAGCTTTACGACTCACCCGGTGACGACACCTACATCGCCGCCTCGACTTACGGTTCGCTGAGTGGCGACGCGTATCGCAATCGGGTGATCGGCTTCGATGCGGTTCACGCCTACGCCACGGCCGGCGGTTCGGACATCGCGCGGATGTACGATTCGCCTGGTGACGATACACTGTATGCCACACCGACCGAAAGCGTGCTCTACAACGACACCTTCTTCACCCGCGCGAAGCATTTCGAGCAGGTCCATGCGTTTGCCACGGGCGGCGGCCATGACACCGCGTTGATGGTCGATTCCGACGGCGATGATGTCTTCTACGCGACTCCCGTCGAAGGCGCGATGCGCGGCACCGGATATTTCAATCGGGCCAAGTTCTTCGACATCTTGCAGGGCGATGCCTCCCGGGGCGGTTCGGATCTGGCCAAGCTGTTCGACTCGCTTGGCAGGGATCTGTTGGTCGCCACGCCGACCCATGCCCGGCTCTCCGGCGATGGGTTCGACAACAGGGCCGCCAACTTCGCCAATGTTAAAGCCTACGCCAGCGACGACGGCCAGTTCGATTTGGCACGCTTCTACGACTCACCCGGCGATGATGCGTTCGTGACCACGCCGACCTACGGTTCGCTGCAAGGCCCCAGCTATCTTAACGAAGCGATCGGCTTCGACGCCGTAAACGCCTACGCCACGGCCGGCGGCCATGACGTTAGCAAGATGTACGATTCGCCGGGCGACGACACGTTCGAAGCGAATGCGGACGAGAGTTCGATCCGAGGGCCGGGCTACTTCCACCGTGCCATGCAGTTCGAGGCCGTCCATGCCTTTGCCACCGCCGGCGGCGAAGATCAGGCGCATCTGCTCGAGTCGGGAGCAAAGGACAGCCTTTATGTCAGCCCGATCGAACAGGCCGTCTTCAGCGAGAAATACTACTATCGGGCCAAGTTCTTCGAGTCGATCTACTCGCCCGGCGACGAGGGACTGGTTTCCATAACCGACGAAGCGACGGCAATCGTGAGCACGGATCTGGCCGACTACCCGCCGGGTGGTTCGGCATTGATCACGGCCGAGTATTTCCAAGTCGGCGAGACCGTGGAGTTTGAGGTGTTGCACGTCGACGGCACACCGAACACGGGCGACGGGCACGGGCCCTGGTCGGTCACCGACGGGGGGCCGGACGATTTGGACCTCTTGCGTGACGGCAATCTCCAGACCGAGTGGTATGTCAATCCGGACGACTCGGAAGGATCGTTCTTCGAGTTGACGGCCACGGGGCTCGCCTCGGGACGTGAAGCCGCCACTTCGTTTACCGATTCCGGCGGAGACTTCTCGTTGGATTTCGTCGCTGCGGGACCCTTCACCTACGATCATCTGACGGGCGGCGGAGCTTATAACGATCGGACCAAGGGCGACCTTGCCGATGTGGTCGAATCGCTCGAGGGCGGCGATTTCATCAGCGGCGACATCGTGACCTTCTTCACCAGAATCACGGTCGACGACGCTCCCAGCGATCCCAATCAGGTGATCGAACTCGATTTCCGCTTCAGTGCCGATAGCTCGGGCCAGTCGGGGGCTGCTTTCGTGGATATCGTCGGCGTGCAGGTCAACTACGGTTTGGTCGAGAACGGTGACAACGGCACACCGCCCGGCGGCGGGCTGGGTACGTTCGGCATCGACTCGGGGATAATCGACGACGGAGGCAGCACGGCCACTCTCGTTTCCGAAGAACTCACCGGTCCCGTCTTTATGAGCCGTTCGAGGCTTCTCGGGACCGTGCAAATTGACGACCTGGAAGCGGGCGAGACGGTCGTTCTCCGCATCGATGCACGAGTGGAGGTTGCTCCCGGCACCGACCCGACCGGCAACTTGCAGGCGTTGTTGGATGCCAGTCGCGTTGTGAACCCGTTGGCCGACAAGATCCCCGGCGGATCTCAGACCATTCCGCTAAAGGGCGTCGGTGCGATCGATTTAGGTGCGTCGATTCAACTGGAAAAGCTCCTTCTGGCCAATGCCGATGAAGACGGCTCGGGGACCGTCAGCCTCGGCGATACGCTCACCTACGCCTTCAACGTAACCAACGACGGCGCCGCCACCCTGGATCCCGTGGTGGTCGTCGACCCGCTGTCCGGCCTGAGTGCCATCAGCGGCGGGGATATTCAACTGGCCGCGGGCGCCGCGACGACCTTTACGGCCACTTATGTGGTTACCCAGGCCGACGTCGACGCCGGCTCGATCTACAACGTGGCCACCGTGTTCGGCAACCCACCCGGCGGCAACCCGACCGACACGCAAGACGACGTCAACGCCACCGACGACGAGACGGTCTTGACTGCCCAGAACCCGGCGATTCAATTGGAAAAACTCCTCACGGCCAATGCCGACGAGGACGGTTCGGGCAGCGTCAGTCTTGGCGATACGCTGACCTACAGTTTCGACGTGACTAACGTCGGTAATGTGACGCTCGACACCATAGTCGTCGAAGATCCCCTGCCGGGCCTGAGTGGCATCAGCGGCGGCGCCGACAGTTTGGCCCCGGGAGCAAGCACCACGTTCACGGCCGACTATGTTGTTACGCAGTCCGACATCGATGCCGGCTCGATCTACAACGCGGCCCTGGTCACGGCCAATCCGCCGACCACGAGCGATTCGGTCAACGACACGGACGACGACACCGTCGCGATTCCCCAAGATCCGTCGATCCAACTGGAAAAACTCCTCGCAGCCAATGCTGACGAAGACGGTTCCGGGACTGTTAGTGTGGGCGATACGTTGACCTACGCCTTCGAGGTTACCAACACAGGCGACGTCACACTCGACGCCATTGCCATCGACGATCCCCTGCCGGGCCTGAGTACTATCACCGGCGGCGCCGACAATCTTACTCCGGGGGCAAGTACCACGTTCACGGCCACCTACGTGGTCACGCAGTCCGATGTTGATGCCGGCTCGATCTACAACGAGGCGATCGTCACGGCCGATCCGCCGGTGACGACCGATCCGGTCAGCGACACGGACGACGACACGACCTCGATTTCACAGAACCCGGCCATCCAGTTGGAAAAACTCCTCACGGCCAATGCCGACGAGGATGGTTCCGGTAGCATCAGCCTCGGCGATACACTGACCTACAGTTTTGACGTGACCAACACGGGCGACATCACGCTCGACGCGATTGTGGTCGACGATCCCCTGCCGGGGCTGAGTCCGATTGCCGATGGCGCCGATAGCTTGGCGCCCGGCGAGACGACCACCTTCACGGCCACCTACATCGTCACGCAGGCCGACGTGGACGCCGGCTCGATCTACAATCAGGCCATCGTCACGACCGGCACCGATGAGCAGGTCCGCGACAAGGACGATGAGACGGTTTCGATTTCGCAACTCCCGTCGATTCAGTTGGTGAAGGTTCTCGCGGACAATGCCGACGAGGACGGTTCCGGCAGCGTCAGTCTTGATGATACGCTGACCTATAGCTTTGAAGTAACCAACACGGGCAACGTCACATTGGACGGGATCGTGGTCGACGACCCCCTGCCGGGCTTGAGTTCGATTACCGGTGGCGCTGATAGTCTGGCCCCGGGGGCGAGCACGATCTTCACGGCCACCTACATGGTGACCCAGGCCGATGTCGATGCCGGCTCGGTCTACAACTTGGCCCTCGTCACGACCAGCACCGATGAGCAGGCAAGCGACAACGACGACGAGACGGTTTCGATTCCGCAACTCCCGGCGATCCAGTTGGAAAAACTCCTTGCGGCCAATGCCGATGAGGACGGTTCCGACAGTGTCAGCCTGGACGACACACTCACCTACAGTTTCGAGGTTACCAATGTCGGCAACGTCACGCTGGACGGGATCGTGATCGACGATCCGCTGCCGGGTTTGAGTGGCATCACCGGCGGCACCGACAGTTTGGCCCCGGGTGCAAGCACGACCTTCACCGCCGCCTACATGGTGACTCAGGCCGACGTCGATGCCGGCTCGATCTACAACGAAGCGATCGTCACGGCCGGCACGGATGAGCAGGTCAGCGACACGGACGACGAGATCGCGTCGATTCCTCAGAACCCGTCGATTCAACTCGAAAAACTCATCACGGCCAACGCCGACGAGGACGGTTCCGGTAGTATCAGTCTTGATGATACGTTGACCTATAGCTTTGAAGTGACCAACACGGGCAACGTCACGCTCGACTCGATCGTGGTCGACGATCCGCTGCCGGGCTTGAGTTCGATCAACGGCAGTGTCGAGAATCTGGCCCCGGGAGCGAGCACGACCTTCACGGCCACCTACGTAGTGATCCAAGCCGACATCGACACCGGTTCGATCTACAATGAGGCGATCATCACGGCCACTCCTCCGGGGACTAAGGGCGCGGTCAACGACACGGATGACGATACAGCCTCGATTCCTCAAGACCCGGCCATCCATCTGGAAAAGCTCCTTGCGGCCAACGCGGACGAGGACGGTTCCGGGACGGTCAGTGTGGGCGATACGTTGACCTACGCTTTCGAGGTGACCAACACGGGCGACGTGACGCTCGACGCGATTGCCATCGACGATCCCTTGCCGGGCCTGAGTGCGGTCAACGGCGGCGCCGACACTCTGGCGCCGGGGGCAAGTACCACGTTCATGGCCAACTACGTGCTGACGCAAGCCGACATCGATGCCGGTTTGATCTACAACGAGGCCATTGTCACGGCCGATCCCCCGGCGGAAAATGACTCGGTCAGCGACACGGACAACCACATCGTGCCGATTGCTCAGGGCCCGGCTATCTACCTATTGAAATCTATCACGGGCAACGCCGACGAGGACGGTTCCGGCAGCATCAGTCTGGGCGACACGTTGACCTACAGTTTCGACGTATTCAATGTCGGCAACGTCACGTTGGACGCGGTTGTGGTCGACGATCCGTTGCCGGGGCTGAGCGACATCACGGGCGGCGCCGACAGTTTGGCCCCCGGGGCAAGCACCACGTTCACGGCTGCCTATGTGGTCACGCAGGCCGACGTGGATGCCGGCTCGGTCTACAACGAAGCGATCGTCACGGCAGGCTCTGAAGAGCAGGTCAGCGACATAGACGACGACACGGCTTCGATTCCTCAGGACCCGTCGATCCAACTCGAAAAACTCCTTGCCAATAACGCCGATGAGGACGGTTCTGGTGGTGTGAGCCTCGGCGACACACTGACTTACAGCTTTGAAGTGACCAACACGGGCAACGTCACGCTCGACTCGATCGTGGTCGACGATCCGCTGCCGGGCTTGAGTTCGATCAACGGCAGTGTCGAGAATCTGGCCCCGGGAGCGAGCACGACCTTCACGGCCACCTACGTGCTGACCCAGGCCGACGTGGATGCCGGCTCTATCTACAACGAGGCGATCGTCACGGCCGATCCCCCGGCCGATGATGAGTCGGTCAGCGATACGGACGACGACACGGTTTCCATTTATCAAGATCCGTCAATCTACCTCCAGAAGCTCCTTGCGGCCAATGCCGACGAGGACGGCTCCGGCAGTGTCAGTCTTGGCGACACGCTGACCTACAGTTTTGACGTGACCAACACGGGCAACGT
>CAYYOX010000222.1:0-9949 GCA_964473065.1 uncultured Planctomycetaceae bacterium
TAGTCTCAATCGCGTTCGCCAGCAAAATACCGAGGCGAAGTCGTTAGTTTCAGTAACTTTACGTCGCCCGGGTGGCCGCTACACTCGAAGTTGAATGAACACAACACGGTATGTAAGATCGTGTCGGTCTCGCACCTTATTTAAGCAAGGATACCACCGGGTCGCCTCGGCGTCAAGGGGTGCAATCGCCCCGGAGCGAAAAAAAGTGTAAATCCCGCCTTGCGAGTCTTTCAGTCGCTGGTAGACAATAGGGGGGGATTTTGATCACATTCATGCCCAGCGCGGCCACGCGGTGTTTGCGATGACCGACAACAATCGGCAGAAGTAACCCATCACCGAAAGGACCCCGTCATGAACTCACGAAACACTATTGCACTGATATTGGCCGTACTTTGTGCGACAACTGCCGCTCGGGGCGTGGCCGATGAACTCGTATTGGCCGAAAACGGACGGTCCGATTATCGGATTGTGGTGGCCGACGAGGCCTCGCCGTCAACCCGGCATGGCGCCGCGGAGTTGCAGTCGTTCCTCGAACAAATGACCGGGGTCAAGCTGCCGATTGTCTCCGATAGCGAACCGCTCGGGCCGCGCGAGATTATCCTGGGGGATAACGCCCATCTCGGGAAGCTGAACCTGGACATCGATGTCCCGTCGCTTGGCAAGGAAGGCTATGTGATCCGCACCGTCGGCGAGCGTCTGATCATTGTCGGCGGCGACTTGCGGGGAAACATGTACGGCGTCTATGGCCTGCTGGAAGACCATTTGGGTTGCCGATGGTTTGCGCCCGGTGTGAGCAGAATCCCCAAAATCGATCGCCTGGTCCTTGGATCAATCGACCAACGGCAAGTGCCCGTCTTGGAATATCGCGAACCGTTTACCTACGACTGCTTCGACGGCGATTGGTGCGCGCGGAATCGGGTCAATTCCAGCTCGGGCCGGCTGGAAGCCAAGCACGGCGGGAAGATCAAGTTCGGCCAAGGCTTCTTCTGCCACACGTTCAATGGCCTGGTGCCGCCGGACAAGCACTTCGACGAACATCCCGAGTATTTCTCGCTGATCGACGGCAAGCGGAAGAAGGACCGCTCGCAGCTTTGTTGCACTAACGAAGACGTGATTCGGCTCTGTAGCGAGGGAATCCGCCGTGCCATGAAGGCCCAGCCCGACGCCACGGTCTT
This sequence comes from uncultured Planctomycetaceae bacterium, assembly GCA_964473065.1. GTDB lineage: Bacteria > Planctomycetota > Planctomycetia > Pirellulales > Thermoguttaceae > CAYYOX01. The sequence continues at coordinate 1,176 of CAYYOX010000222.1, forward strand.
CTCCGTCTCGCAGAACGACTGGTACGACTACTGCCAGTGCGACGCGTGCCAGGCATTGGCCAAGAGCGAGGAGTCGCAGATGGCACCCGTGTTGCAATTGGTCAATCGGGTGGCCGAGGCGGTCGAGCGAGAGTTTCCCGACCAGTTGGTCGAAACGCTGGCCTATCAGTGGACCCGAAAGGCGCCGAAGACGATCCGTCCGCGCCCGAACGTGGTGGTCCGGTTCTGTTCGATCGAGTGCTGTTTCAGCCACAGTCTGGCCGAGTGCGACAGTGAAGCCAACCGCAAGTTCCGTGAGGACGCCGCGGCCTGGGCCAAGGTGGGGAACCGGCTTTGGGTCTGGGACTACGTGACCGATTTTCGCAATTACCTGCTGCCGTTCCCCAACCAGCGGATCCGCAACGACAACATCCGCTTCTTCGTCGAGCACAACGTCACAGGCATCTTCGAGCAGGATACCTACAACACGCCGCACAGCGAACTGGCCGAGTTGGGCGGCTACATGACGGCCAAGTTCCTTTGGGACCCTGAATACGACGAAGAAACGGCCATGACCGAGTTCCTGGCCGGTTACTATGAAGAGGCGGCCGGGCCGATCCGCCAATACGTCGACCTGCTGCATGATCGGGTGGCGAAGGAAAACATCCACGTGAACATCTGGGCCGAGCCGGAAAGTCCCCATCTGACCGACGAGTTGCTGATCGCGGCCGACACGCTCTGGCAACAGGCCGAAGCGGCCGTGGGCGAGCAGCCGGACGTGCTGCGGCGCGTGAAGCTCTCGCGGATGAGCGTCGACTACGCGATCGTGGAACGCGCTCGGCGTCAAAAGGGCGGCAAGCTTCCGGCGAACGATGCCCTGTTGAAGCTGGCGGCGGTCCGTTTCGAGCCCTTCCTCGGGACGCTGGAATCTTGCCCCTTGACGCGCATTCGCGAGTGGACCGACCTCGACAAGGCCGACTATCGCCAGAAACTGGCGGCCACACTCGGTATCGAAGCCGAGTAGGGAATGCGAACCCCCCGCAAGGTAAATACGGGCAACGGAGTATGCTATAGTTGAAAGATGGGCTGTTGTACGTTGTGGAACGGGCGGGCCGACGTGCCGTCGGCCGCTAAACATAATGCCGGACGGCAGAGAACCGCGACCGTGATGGGGGACACAGCCTATGAGCACTAGAGTCTTGATTGCCGATGATTCGAAGCTTATTCGGACGATCATCGCCGATGTGGTTCACGATATTGGCGCGACCGAGGTCGTGGAAGCCGCCAATGGCAACGAAGCGTTCGACATCTTTCAGCAGCAGGGTGATATCGATCTGATCGTCATGGATTGGCAGATGCCTGGCCGGAGCGGGTTGGAGGTCGTCGAAGCGATCCGTGAGACAGGATCCCAAGTGCCCATCGTCATGGTGACGGCCACCGGGACAAGCAAGGAACACGTCATCGACGCGGTCGGGGTCGGTGTCTCCGACTACGTGCTCAAGCCGTTCGATCCGGCCGTGCTTCGCGAAAAACTCGCCAAATACTGCCCGGCCGAAGCTCCTCTGGAAACGGCCTGATCTACTCATTGCAGACAGCCCCCCCCAGGCGACTGGTGCCGGGGAGGTTGGCCTTGACCTGTGGCAAGGAAACGCCTAACTTTCGGCCCTCTGTTGGAAGCCTGACGATCTGTTCGTCGGGCAATTCTTGCAACGGTAGGAGGAAGGCCGATGTCGTCATCGCAGGATCAGGCGGGTCAAGAACAAGCAGTTCCGCTGCTCGATCTTCGACGCCAACACGTCGAGTTGAAACAACAGGTAATCGCCGCGCTAGGTCAAGTTTGGGATAGCGGAGCGTTTGTCCTGGGGCCGGAAGTTACCAAGCTTCAAAAAAACATGGCCGACTATTGCCAGGCTCGGCATGGCATCGGGTGTGCCTCGGGGAGCGACTCGCTGTTGTTGGCCCTGATGGCTTGCGACGTCGGCCAGGGCGACGAGGTCATCTTGCCAAGCTTCACCTTCTTCGCCACTGCCAGTGCGGTCACCCGATTGGGAGCTCGACCCGTCTTCGCCGACATCGAACCGCATACATTCAATATCGATCCGGCGGCCGTCGAGAAACTCTTGACTCCCTCGACCAAAGCCATCCTGCCCGTGCATCTGTTCGGCCAGTGTGCCGAGATGGACGCGCTGGGCCAAATTGCCGAGCAGGCCGGGGTCCCGATTGTCGAGGACGCGGCCCAAGCCATCGGGGCGGAATTCGACGGACAGCGGGCCGGCAGCATCGGCGCCATCGGCTGCTTCAGCTTCTATCCGACCAAGAACCTCGGCGGGGCCGGCGACGGCGGTATGTTGACCACCAACGACGACCGACTGGCCGACCGGCTCGATCTGCTGCGAGGCCATGGCATGAGGCCGCGATACTATCACGACGTGATCGGAATCAACAGCCGGTTGGACTCGTTCCAGGCTGCCGTGTTGAACATCAAGCTCCAACACCTCGATCGCTGGATCGAAATGCGGCAAACCAATGCCGGGCGTTATACCAAACTGTTCAACGAGGCCGGACTCGGCCAGACCCTCGGGCTTCCCGGCACGGTCCCCGGCCGACGCCACGTTTGGAACCAGTACGTCGTTCGCGTGCCCGACGGCCAACGCAACGCCTTGCGCGAGTTCCTTGCCGAGGCCCGCATCGGTACGGAAATCTATTATCCGCTGGGCCTGCACCAGCAGAAATGTTTCGACTACTTGGGCTACGCACCCGACGACCTGCCCGAAACGCTCCGTGCCACCGAAGAAGTCCTGGCCTTGCCGATCTTCCCCGAGCTTACGGCCGACGAGCAGCATCGAGTCGTCGATCGGATCGGCGCCTTTTTAGGCACAAGCCGCGGCGGGCACCCCCTGCCCGAACCGAAGTTCCTAAAGCACGCCGCCTCGCGAAAGAATCGGGCCCAGAGCTAGACAATCTTTCGGACACCTTTTTGGCCCTATGCCGTAACCTGGGCCTTCTCGTAGAGAAACTCCGGCGCGAAGTCGGCGCCGTTGGGCCAGACCACGGTATGGAAATCGGGGTGGACGGAGAACTTTTTGAAGTAGGCGGGATCTTTCAACGGCCGAAACACGTCCCCTTCCAACTCGCCGGCCAAATTCACGTCCCCCTCCACTCCGTCCGCGAAGCGAAGGTGGAGCACAAAACGCTTGACATAGCTTGCTTCGATCACTTTGGGAATCATTGAACTACTCCAACGGCGCGATCCGATTCAGTGGATGCCGGTCCTGCGCCAGCCGCCAATCTTCGACCAATTCAGTTCGGTGAAGTTCGTACCATTCCAAGACGTGGCGGAGTGCGCGTTTGGGAAACTGTCCCTGAACGACGCCTGTTTCTATCTCGACGGTAACCTCATACTCGCCATACACCGCGTGGAAATGCGGCGGTGCATGGTCCTATAGAACATGCCGATCACGATTCCAAGGAATCTGGAGACTTCTGGCATACACCAATTATAACCGATGGCCCTCTCTCCCGCAAGCGGCTAGGTTCGTGCCTCGATCTTCTCCTTGCCCACGAACGGTTGAAGGACCTCGGGGATCACGACCGAGCCATCGGCCTGTTGGTGGTTCTCCAATATGGCGATCGCGGCGCGGCTGATGGCTACTGCCGTGCCGTTGAGCGTGTGGAGGAAATTGGTGCCTTTTTCGCCTTTGACCTTGTAGCGGATGTTTAGGCGGCGGGCCTGGTAGTCGGTGCAGTTGCTCGTGCTGGTGATCTCGCCGAAATCGTCCCGGCCGGGCATCCAGGCCTCGAGATCGTACTTGCGATAGGCCGGGCCGCCCAGGTCGCCCGTGGCCGTGTCGACCACCCGATACGGCACGCCTAGCCCGTCGAATATCGTGCACTCGACCGAGCGAATGTGCTCGAGCATGGCGTCACTCTGCTCGGGTAGCGTGAAGGCGAACATCTCGACCTTGGTGAACTGGTGTACGCGATACAGTCCCCGCGTGGCCCGGCCATGGGCGCCCGCCTCGGTGCGAAAGCAGTGGCTGATGCCGCAGAGCTTGATCGGCAACTGCTCGGCGTCGAACGTTTGGCCCGCCATCATACCGCCCAACGTGATCTCGGCCGTGGCCACCAGACTCAGATCGGTGTTCTCGATGCTGTAGATCTGCGTTTCGGGTCCTCGCGGATTGAAGCCGATACCTTCGAGCACCTCGTTCCGCGCCAGGTCGGGCGTGGTGGTGGGCGTGAAGCCCTCGGCCATCATGATTTCCAACGCGTAACGCTGTAGAGCCAACTCGATCAAGACCAACTCGTTCTTGAGGAAGTAGAACCCGTGGCCCGTCACCTGGGCGGCCGACTCGAAGTCGACCAGATCGAGCTTCTCGGCCAATTCGACATGGTCCAGCGGCTTGAAGTCGAACTTCGGCAGGGGCGTCTTTCCCCGGGCCCCTTCGAGGTTGGCCTTGTCGTCCACGCCGCTCGGCGGGGCGGGCGGCGCCAGGTTGGGGATCCTCCGGTCGCTCTCGTCCACATGGGCCGTCAGTTCATCCAGTTCCTGACGACGCTGATTGGTCTGCTCCCGAAGCCGACGGCCTTCTTCCTTGCGGGCTTCCCGCTGGTCGGCGTCCTTGGCCTTGCCGATCGACTTGGAGACCTGATTGGCCTCGCGGTTGAGCTCTTCGAATTCGACCTGCAAGGTCTTCCGCTTTGCCTCCAGTTCAACGAACCGATCCACGTCGACATCGACGCCGCGGTTGACACAGTTCTGCTGGACTTGCGAGGCGTTTTCGACAATGTATTTGCGATCGAGCATGGTAGTGGGCAGTGGTTGGTGGATAGTGGTTAGTGTTACTGAAGTTTCGGGCCTTCGATGCGTTGGCCCTGTAGTTGTCTTGCCTGGTCGGTCGGGTCGAACGTGCCGTAGAACAGGGCGTTGGCGTCCATCCAGGTTATTAGGCGATCGAGGTCTTCGGCACTCAGTTCGACGTTCTCGTGGCCGTCGGCCAATAGTTTCATCAGCCGGCTCCCCCGGGCGCCGAAATGGCCCGGCTGGCTCAACGGCTCACTGTTATCAGGTCTACCCCAAGAGGAATACGACACCAGCGGGGCCAGCGCGTGATACGACACGGTATAACGCCCTTGGGGTTCGCCGGTCAAGACGACATTCCCGTCCGGCCTGCTGGGATTGTGACATGCCGTGCAGTGTTTGTCGAGTACCGGCTGCACCAACAGCGGGTAGCTCAGCGGCCGAGACCCGTCCGGGCCGGGCGTGATCTCCGAGGGCGGGCGTTGCAGGGCCAAGGCCATCTCGCCCGAGGGTGGCGCCGTCTGACGGTGCTCGTGGCAGCCGATGCACGAGGCCGTCTCACCCGGCTGCACATAGACCACGCTCCTCATGATCTGCACCGCGCGGCCCTGCTCGTCCAGCGCCTGAAAGGCCAACGGGATGCCGGCCGGGACCGTGAAATGGGCCGATCCGTCCCGTTCGACCGGCACGGTGCCGAGCACCTGTTTGCCCGGCGAACCGTTGGCGAACCCCACCGACGGATTGTTGTAATGAGGCGTGCTCTTGGGCAAAACCTGGACGATCCGCAACTGCCGGATCGCTTCTTTCGGCAAGGACGGCCAACCGGCATGGACGTTCTGCAAGAAAAACGTCCCCTGGGGCTGCTCGACCGACGCGACCACCGACGAGACAACCGGCGGTCGCCGACGCGGCCGCAACGGCATGGGCCAGAGGCTCGATATGCTCGGGTCGCGGTAGAGCAGTTCCTTGTTGCCGAAACGGTCGACCAAGTAGATCCCGAACATGTTGGGACGGTTCGGTTGCGGCTCGCCGATCAACGGGTCGAAACTGTAGGCCGCCAGGAAGTAGTCTTCCGAGAGTGGATACGGGCTGCGATAGCAATGGCCCGGCCAGCGTTGGGCTTCGATGGGAACCGGCGGCGGCTCCGGTACGCCGATCGGCGCATGCCAGCCGTGCGGGAGCATGTGGGTCTCGCTCTCGGGAAACAGCGCGTCGGGCGTTAATCGGGTGATCGGGTCCGGGCCGTCGACTCCGCGGGTCACGTCGACCAGGATGATCGAACCGGCCGTCATGGCGTGATGGGCGGCCGCCGTGGCCATCACCCGAGTGGAACCGGGCACCGGTCGGGCTTCCCAAATGCCCACCGGGTTGTACGTGTTGTTGCCGTAGAAGATCCGCACGTCGGAACCGTCGGGCCGGGTGCTCCAAAGCTGCTCGTAATGGACCGCGTGGCGATCTACGTAGTCCCAACGCGTGTAAATCACCCGACCGTCATTCAACACGGCCGGGTCCCATTCGTGCGTCTCGTGGTACGAGATCGGATGCGGATTGGACCCGTCGGCTTCGGCCACGGCCAACGTGTGGGTCGGGCAGGGTCCTTGACCACAACGATGGAACCCGCCGCGACGCGTCGAGATGAAAACGATCCGCCCGTCCGGCAGATACCGCGGGGCGAAGTCGTCATACGGCCCGTCGGTCAACTGCCGCAAACCGGACCCGCCGGCGTTGATCTCGTAAAGGTGGTAGAAATGGTCGCCGTGGACTTCCCGATTCGCGGGCGTCTTTTCCACGGGGCAATAGGCGAACAGCACGCGACGGCCGTCGTGGGAGACCTCGGCATGTTGATAACTTCCCGGCGGCAGTTCGGACGCCAATTGGCGGCACTGCATCGAGCGGCCGGGGCTGTCCAGCACGAACAGACCGCCGCCGGGCCGAGCGTGGCTGCCCGGGTATTGCGTCAGTTGGTGGCTGAATATGTTGGGCGCCTGCTTGATGAACAACATCGGGCCCACTTGGGCCAAGGGATTGCGGAAGACGAGTTGGCGGCGCAAGGCGTGGACTTCTCGCCAGAGGGCTTCCCAGCTTGGCGGTGGAGTGTTTGGGTTGGATTGGAGTTCGGTGTAACGGTGGTGTAGGTTCTCCCAATGGGTTACATCCCGCTGAAGCGGGACGCCCTTGGCTTGGAGGTCGGTGAGAAGCTGGTCGGCGCGGTGGAAAGTGCGTTGGATGGCTTCGGCATAAGTGGCTTCGGCTCGCTCGGTTTCGATGCCGTCTTGCATGCGCCAGTCCCATTCGATCAGCGATTGCCGGATCGGCGGTCGCAAGGTCGGCAGCACGGGTGGCGGACATTGATGCGGATCGATGGCGACCGGTGCCACGGGCACATCGTGCGAGTCGGGGCCGGCGGTCAGGCGAATCGTGTCCCATCGCACGGCCGCCTTGGCCGCTCGGGATACGGTTCGCAGGTGGATGGTCGTTTGCTTTAGGTTCGGCCCGCCGGTCACTTCCAGCCGGATCGTTCCTTGATTCAACACGGCCCGGCATGACTCGGCGCCGTCGATGGCAAGTTCAACGGCCGCGTCGGATCCGGAGACGAGTGTCACTTCGGCCGAGAGTGTGAACGTGCCGGAAAGACCCTTCAGCGGCACCGTGACTTCAACCTGTTCGTTTTGCTGCAAGCTGGCCAACAGTTTCTTGGCAAAAAGGGCGAGTTGCGGTCCGTCGGCGTCGGCCACCACGGAGAATCCGCATGCCGAGGCACTGGCCGCCGGGGCTGGTTGGCCGTTCAGGGTGATCGTGGCCTGGCCGAACTCGGGTGGGGCCGCCTGGAGCGCAGGCGAACTAGCGGCCCAGAGGATTACTGCTACAGAAAAAAGAGCCGGCGTTTTCATGGGACGTTCTTCCCTCACCCTAACCCTCTCCCAAAGGGAGAGGGGACCAATTTACAAGCGGCTGTGACTATAGGTCGGAAAGCTCCTTCCACAATCGGGCGCTGGCCTTGATGCCGCGGTGGAAGTCGGCCAGGCAGAACTTCTCGTTGGGGCTGTGCGTGTTGTCGTCGTCCTGGCCCCAGCCCAACAGCAGGGCGTCGGCGCCGAGGGCTTCGTGGAACGTGGTCACGATGGGGATCGAACCGCCTTCGCGCGTGAAGACGGGCGGGCAACCGAACGCGTGCTCGATCGCCCGGGCGGCCGCTGCGATGTAAGGACTATCCAGCGGAACCATCACGCCGCCGGACCCGTGCATGGCGATCAGTTCGAGCTCTATGCCCGGCGGACACATCTCGGCCAGTTTCCATTGCAGCGCGGCGGTAATCTTTTCGGGATCCTGGTTCGGCACCAGCCGGAAGCTGAACTTCACACCCGCGCTGGCCGGCAGAACCGTCTTGGCCCCTTCGCCCTGATAGCCGCTCCATAGGCCGTTGATGTCGAGCGTAGGCCGGGCCCAACGTCGTTCGAGCGTGGTATGGCCCACCTCGCCTATGGCTTCTTTCACGCCGACGCCCTCGAAGTAATCCTTTTCGTCGAACGGCAGCGAGGCCAGTTCCTTGCGCTCGTGATCGGACAACGGCACGACATCGTCGTAGAAGCCGGGCACCCGGATCCGGCCTCGCGAGTCGATCAGTCCGGCCATCAAGGCGGTCAGTGCGTTGGCCGGGTTGGTGATCGATCCGCCGAACGATCCGGAATGCAAGTCGCGGTTCGGGCCTTTGACATGCAACTCGTAGCAAGCGATCCCCCGCAGTCCGTAGTTGATGGCCGGCTTTCCCGGCGCGAACTGAGATCCGTCGCTGATGACCACGCAATCGCAAGCCAGTCGCTGGGCCTGCTCGGGGATAAACTTTTCGAGCGCCTCGCTGCCGACTTCCTCTTCGCCTTCGATGATGAACTTCAAGTTGATCGGCAGGCGGCCTTCGGTGCGGATCCAGGCCTCGGCGGCCTTGATGTGGGTCAGCAGTTGGCCCTTGTCGTCGGTGGCGCCACGAGCGTAGAGG
>CAYYOX010000223.1:0-9906 GCA_964473065.1 uncultured Planctomycetaceae bacterium
CGTTCGCTTCGCCGCTTCGTGTCCCGCACTGGCTCGTGAGAGGTCGTAAGGGACGCCGACCGCTTCACTCCCCGTCCGTTTCACGATGGCTTCGCCCGGAAGCGGTCGGCCGCTCACCTCGGTCGGCATGGCAGGCGGCGGCGGCTGCGGGACGTCGATCGAGACCATCGCAGGTAGGCTTCGCTGCCGGCCGAATGCGACCAGAAGCGCGTAGTGCTGCTTGCCTATCGGTGGAATCGAGTCTACGAATCGTCCGGCCGTGGTCCGCATAAGGAGCGTCGAATCGTCGGGTACGAAAGTCGACACATGGCTCCGGTGCAATTCGAACTCCAACCCGATTGTCCGGCCCGTGCGAGGCCATGAAATCTCGACCGCACAGTCGGATCGCAGTCGGACGGCCAGCGGCGGGGCGAAGTCGGGCACTTGCGGCGGAACCTGGATGCGGATCTCACCCGGCGTGATCTCCGCCCCCGGCATGTCAACCCGCGGTTTGGCCAAGGCGTTGGTCCGGGCCTCTCGAATGACGGCCAGCATCTGTTGGTAGTGCGAATCGTCGGTCGAGGCAAACGTGACGTGCTCTTCGCCGCTGGGGTTCCACCCGGGCTGCTTGGTCGGGTATTTCACGTCGGGTGGTTGCTGGCTTTGATCGACCAACGGGTAGCCGTGCTTCGCCTTGCGATTCCGGCAGAAGGCCACGCCCAGTCCGCCGTCCGACTTGGCCATCGGCGCACGAAGGATCCGGCTATGCTCGGGCGTTTGCAGGTTGACCCAATCGTTGCCGATATGGCCCTTCGCGTGGCACTCGGTGCAGCCGGCCTGCTCCATGGCCGCCGACAGCGGCCCGCGGGTGGTCATGATGGCGTTGCACGTGGCGTTCTCGGTATAGTCCCACGTGCCGTAGTAGTTGCTGTTGGTATCCATCCAAGCGAAGATCAGGTCGCGCTCGGCCCGCGACATCTCGGGATGTTTGGTGATCAACACCTCGGCCAGCGGCGCGGCCCCCGAACCGATCGTGCCCGGCGGCAGGATCTCGGAGGTATGCACGCTGCCGTTTTCGCAATTGAGGTACCCGACCATGCGGTGCTTAATGAGCGTTTCGTAGCTGATGTTAAAGGCCCAGGTCCACCCGCCCGAGAAGTCGAGTCCCTTGGCGATGCCCTCCGGTCCGCCATGGCAGCGGACGCAGTATTTGTCGAGGATCGGCTGGACCATGGTCGGATAGTCGACATACCCGCTCCCCCACGACTCGGGTTCGAGCGTGGCCGGCTCGTGCAGCATGGCCATCGGCGGCGCGGCCGATCGGGCCGAGGTGGTCTGTTTGTTCTCGTGGCAACCGACACACGAACGGGTCACGCCCGGGGCGGCCTGCACGTGGGTCCGCATTCGCTGGATTTCCCGGCCTTCGGCGTCGAGTGCTTCGAAGTAAACGGCCTTGCCCGCGGGAACCTCGAAATAGGCCGAGCCGTCCTCGTAGACCGGCACCGTACCCAGGATATTCTTGACAATGTAGGCCCCCTGCCAACTGACCAGAAAGGCCTGATTCCACCAGCGCCCGCCCGGCGGCAGACCGCTGACCCGGGCGGTCTCTTCGACCACGCGTAGCCGCTTGATCGTGCCGGGAGCAACGCCGTCGAGACCCTGATAGATGTCGCTCAGCAGGAACCGGCCCGGCTGGGTGCCGCTGGCTTCGGTATGGCGAGTGACGGTCGGCGGTTTCTCACGCGGCTTGATCAGCATCGGCGAGTAGCAATCGAAGTCGGGATCGGCATGGACCAGTTCGCGATGCCCGAACCGGTCGAGAATCTGGATCACACCCTTTCCTTTGGCATTGTTGGCGATCAGCAGCACGTCTTCCGAGAGCGGCCAAGGATCGCTCGGCCCGTGGGTCAGGCCCTGGTCCATCTCGATCGGATACTCGGGCGTGAAGTTCGCGACGGCCCCCAGATCGTTCTTTCCCTTGCGCGGGTCGATCATCACGATCGTGCCGACCGCCTGACCGTTGTGTGGCGTCAGGGCGGCGGCGATCAAGTGGCTCTCAGGCACGGGCCGCGCGTCGAGCACGGCCGTGGGCTTGGCCAGATTGTTGGCAAACAGGGCCTCTTCCATGCGACCGTCGGGCGAGATGGTCCACAGGCTCTGCATGTAGAGGGCCGTCTTGTCGACGTATTCCCAGCGCCCGTAGAGGATCCGCCCGTCGTGCAGCACGGCCGGGTCGAACTCGTTGACGTTATTGACCGACAGATGCCGCAAGCCGCTCCCGTCGGCGTTCATCACGTGCAACGTGTCGACGCCCGAGTTGAAACACGGCACCAACGCCCCCGGTCGGGTCGAACTGAAGACGATCCGCCCGTCGGGCAAATAGCAGGGCGTAATGTCGTGATGGCCCGCACCGATGCGACTGATCCCCTGCTTGACCTCGCACTGGTCGGGCTGGGTCAACTGCCGCAAGCCGGCGCCGTCGATGCCGATTTCGTGGATGCTCGTATCGCCGTCGGCATGGCCCTTGAACGCGAACACGATCCGTCGGGCGTCCCAAGACAATTCCGGGTCGCGGTAGACGCCCTCGCCGAGGGTCTGCTTGGTGTGCGGATCGATGACAGCGCGGACCTTGTGCTGCTCGGGCTTCTCCCAAGGATTCTCGATCACGTAGATTCCGCCGCCGGGATGCCAGGTGATGTAGTCGTCGTAGATATGCCCGGCCATGTAGGCGTGTCGCTTGACGAACAACAGCGGCGCGTCAAGCTGCGGCCGCAGGCTTTCCTCCGCCCGAACAGCGACGCACGACAGCAACAAGGCGGCAAACAGAAGCAATCCGGCGGACCGTCTCATGGGCATTCCCTTTTTTCGGCAGAAAACGTGCGGCAAACGATACAATCATTATGCCACATAGCGGGGAGACAATTCAACCCCCGGCCTATATTGCCTATGTCCAGTAGATCCCTTACACTGGACCCCAAATCCCTCGCATCACGATTTCCCCGAAAGGAGCCGCCATGAACGATTGTCGAGTTTTCTCTTGGATTCCGATCTCTTGCCTGCTGATGGGGCTTACCTGGACCTCGGCCGCCGGCCAGGAAGCCCAGACCCTGCTGCCAACTTCCGAAGAAACGGACCAAACTTGGGTCTACACGACCGGCATCCCGAACTTTGGTTGGCATCTGGTGAAGTTCGACCATACAGTTCCCTTTCAAGGGACCGAATGGCAGGAAGGCGCCGGCGGGTTCGGCTCGATGCTGGGTACGAAGGGTTTGCCCGATGTGAACGTCGGCACCGAGTGGGATACGAACAACATCTGGCTCCGCCGCACGTTCGAGCTAAAGACCGTGCCAAAGAACCCTCACCTGCGGATCCGGCACGATGAACATGCCGAGGTCTACATCAACGGCCAGACGGCCGCCAAGCTGGCCGGATATAACAATCAGTACCAACTGGTCCCACTGAGCCGTTTGGCCCGCAAGACGCTCAACGTCGGCGAGAACTTCATCTCGGTCCACTGCCATCAGACGACCGGCGGGCATTACATCTCGGGCGGACAATACATCGACGTGGGAATCGTCGACTTACCCGGCACTCCCAACGATGTCGAACCGCCAAGTGATGTAGTTACCGAGATCGATTCCGGTAAGCTTTGGCCGAAGGAGAAGGTTTGGAAGTGGTATCGCGACCGGCCGCCGATCCGCGGGTGTAACTACATACCGCGCACAGCCGTCAATACGGTCGAAATGTGGCAGCGAGAGACGTTCGATCCTAAGACGATCGATCAGGAACTAGGCTGGGCCGAGGACGCCGGCTATAACAGCGTCCGCGTGTTCCTGCAGTTCGCCGTATGGGAAGCCGACCCGAATGGCTTTTTGGACCGGCTCGACCAGTTTCTCGCAATCGCCGACCGGCACGGCATCGATGCAATGCCGATCTTCTTCGACGATTGTTGCTTCAACCAGAAACTCGAGCCCGTGCTGGGTAAGCAAGACGAGCCGGTGCCCGGGATCATCAACAGCGGCTGGGTCCCCAGCCCGGGCTACTCGATGGTGCTGGACCGCGCGACCTGGCCGCGGCTTAAGAAATACGTCGATCAGGTCGTCGGCCGCTTCCGCAACGACAAGCGGGTGCTCGTTTGGGACACCTACAACGAGCCGGGCCCCTTCTTCGATCGCACGACCAGCTTTGCCCTGGCCAAGGCCGGCTCGGGTTGGATCCGCAAGCACGAGCCGATTCAGCCGGTCACGGTCGCCGTCTGGGGTAATCCGCAGTCGAAACAGTTGTTGGAATTCTCCGACGTGCTCTCGATCCACACCTACAGCGGCGGCGGCGAGGAGTTCTTCAGCAGCACGATCAAGAAGTTCGACCGTCCGATCCTTTGCACCGAATGGCTAGTACACGGCGGACCCGCGGGCGTCGAGGCCGTGCTGCCGGTCTTTGCGAAGCACCACGTCGGCTGGTACAACTGGGGTCTGGTCGCCGGCCGGACGCAATGCTATTACTATTTCGGCATGAAGAAGGGCACGCCCATGCTTCAAACGTGGATGTGCGATATCTTCTGGCCCGACGGAAGACCGTACGACCCGAAAGAGATCGAACTGATCCGCAAGTTCAAGTTCGCGGAAGCGGATCCGCGCGGCGGAGCATCGCAGTAACGAGGTCGCATTACGACTTCGGTCGCTTGGGTTCCGTGACGAGCTTCTTGCCTTCTTTGAGGTCTCCGTCGACTAGCTCGGTGAACTTGTAGTCGCTCAGCCCGGTGGTCACCTCAATGGCCCTGAGCAACTCGCCGTCAAGGACCCAGACGTGGCGTTGGGTGCGTTTCTTGTTGGCTTTGACGGTCTCTTCGGCCGGGCGGAGTCCGATGTCTTCGTCCGCTCCCTCGGTTTCCCGCTGTTCGGTCTCGCCTTCCACCAGCTTGCGGTGGTCGGGGTGAACCTGTTCCGACTTGGGAAAGAACCGCAGCGCGGCGTTGGGGATCTTCAGTACGTCCTCGCGCTTGTCGACCTGGAACGAGAGATGGGCCGTCATGCCGGGCAGGAGCTTGAGTTCCGGATTCGGCGACGCCACGACCACCGGATAAGTCACCACGTTTTGCGTCGTGGTCGGGTTCACGCGAATCTCGTCGATGACGCCCTCGAACAGATCGTCCGGATAGGCGTCGACCGTGAAATGCACTTTCTGGCCCTGTTTCTGCGCCTGGTAGATCAGCCCGATGTCGGCCTCGTCGACCGAGGCGAAGACGTGCATCTCTTTTTCCATGTCGGGGGCCACCACGAACAGCTCGGGCGTTTGGAACGAGGCGGCCAGCGTTTGGCCCTCGTCGATCTTCCGATCGATCACTACTCCGTCGCAGGGGGATACGATATTCGTATAGTCGAGATTGGCCTCCGAGTCTTTCAACCCGGCCTCGGCCTGCTTGACCCCCGCCTCGGCCAAGGCGACTTGGGCCACGCTCGACTTCGTGTGGTAAGTGAACTGATCCATCTCGGTGTCGGAGATGTAGTCCTTGTTCTCCGCCTGCAATGCCTTGGCCCGCTTCTCGTCGTTTTCGGCCTGCTCCAACAGGGCCTCACAACGCTCGACTTCGGCTTTGCGAGTGGCCAGCACGGCGTTGTCCCGATCGAATCGCGCCTGGTAGATTCGCGGGTCGATCTTGGCCAGCAGTTGGCCCTTCTTGACCTGCTGGTTGAAATCCGCCTTCAACTCCACAATCGGCCCGGAAACAAACGTGCCGACCTGGACCCGCAACACCGGCTGCACGGTACCCGTCGAGTTGACGACCGAGACGATATCACCCCGGGTGACCTTCACCTGGCGATACTCCGTCTTGTTACGCGCCTTCCACCAGCCCCGAAGCGGCACGAACACGGCCGTGCCCGCTAGCCCGAGGACCAGCAGGGTAATTGTGGTTTTGACAGGGAATTTCATGGGTAATGACCTTTGGTGTTACTCTATACAGTTTATTTGCTGGACGAGTCCTTGTCGAGGGGAGTGGAAAAAGGGGACTGGCTCCGAGCATCAATAGATGCCAAACCCGCCGGGAATCTCTCCGGCTCGGTGCCTGTCCCCCTTTTCCACGGTGCCCCAGTGTCGCCGCCCGAAAATGGGGACAGGCACCGTCGGCGCCATGAATCACCACTGCAATACCCCTAGTCGACGGAGCCAGTCCCCATTTTCGGGCTCCCGCATGATAGTTCGACAACTTTGCAGATCTCCTGGGCTACTGCAAAGCCGCAAGCGGCAGGTCCTCCTTTTCAACGCCCGAGAGCCCTGGTATGCTGATAGTATGTTGTTTTCCCCACGCATCAAGCTCAAACCGCTGGCCGGGCTGTGTCGCCGGTTGTCCGTCTCGTTGGCGGCCGGCCTCGATGTGCGGACCGTCTGGACCAGAGAGGCTGGTCAGGACAGCAGCGGCAATCTCCGCACGATCGCAGAAGCGGTCGGCCGGGGGGAAAGTCTGACCGAAGCCTTGGCCGAAACGGGAAGCTACTTTCCCGTCCTGTTTCGCGAAATGACGGTCGTCGGCGAACAGTCGGGCCGGCTCAGCGAGGTCTTCGCCCAACTGGCCGAACATTACCAGAACCAGCTCGAAATGCGACGTGTCTTCCTGACCGCCATTGCATGGCCGATGGTCGAGCTTGGCGCGGCGTTGTTCATCGTCGGGTGCTTCATCGCCGCATTGGGGTTCATCGAGAGTATGACCGGTACGCGCATCGATCCGCTCGGGCTGGGATTGGTAGGACTGCCCGGCGTGATGATCTATCTGGCGCTGCTCTCGGCGGTTGCCGCAGCGTTCTATTTCGTGTTGCAGGCCATGCGGCGCGGCCTGGCCTGGACGCGGCCCATCCAACACGGCATCATGCGGATTCCCGTGCTGGGAAAGGTCCTGCAAACCTTGGCCCTGTCGCGGCTGGCATGGTCGATGTACGTCACCTTGGGCGCCGGCATGGAAGTGCGTCGGTCGCTGCGCATGCGCCTCAACAGCACGCGACACACCCAGTATACCGATCAGATCGAATCGATAGACGCGGAAATCATAAACGGCAACTCGATCTACGACACGTTCGTACAAGCCGGTTGCTTTCCCCAGGATTTCCTCGACATGTTGGCCACCGGCGAGCAAAGCGGCAAGCTGGAGGAATCGATGCAGCGGCTTTCGGCCCAATATCAAGACCAGGCTCGCGCGGCACTGAAAACGCTCAGCGTCCTGGGCGGGTTCGCCATTTGGGCACTGGTCGCCCTGTTGATCGTGCTGCTGATCTTCAAGCTGGCCTTCTTCTACATCGGCACAATCCAGGACTTGGCCGCCCCGTAACCCGATTGCTCGCTGGGGAAACGTAGGTTATACTTTAGGGCGTTTAGCCGTCGCCGGCACGGCGATACTTTGTTTGGCCGTCGCCGTACCGTCGGCGGCTAAACAAACGAATCACCGACGTACCGTCGGCGGCTAAACGGACTCCGGAAGCAAAGCACGAGGAAAACGAATGCGTACATTTCTGGTTACCGGCGGGGCGGGATTCATCGGCTCGCATATCACCGAGGCACTGGTCCGGCGGGGAGATGACGTCCGCGTGCTGGATAACCTCAGCACGGGCCACCTCTCGAACATGGACGCCTTCCGCGATCGGGTCGAGTTCATCAAGGGCGATCTGATCGATGCGAAGACCGTGGCCAAGGCGGTCGAAGGGGTCGACTGCATCTTCCACGAGGCGGCCTTGGCCAGCGTGCCGCGCAGCGTCGAAGCGCCGTTGGATACCAATGCCGCGTGCGTCACCGGCACGGTCACCCTGCTGGATGCCGCGCGTCGGGCAGGCGTGCGGCGGTTGGTTTACGCCGGATCGAGCAGCGCCTACGGCGACCAACCGACCAGCAGCAAACGCGAGACCGATCTGCCGGCCCCCATCTCGCCCTACGGGACCGCCAAGCTGGCCGCCGAGTATTATTGCCAGGCCTTCACGGCCACCTATGGTTTCGAGACGGTCTGCATCCGCTACTTCAACGTCTTCGGACCGCGGCAAGACCCCGACAGCCCCTACTCGGCCGTCATTCCGCTGTTCATCACGGCCATGCTCGGCGGGCAACGTCCGGTGATCTACGGCGACGGCCTGCAATCTCGCGATTTCACGTTCGTGGCCAACGTGGTGCATGCCAACCTCTTGGCCGCCGATGTGGAGGGTGTCGCGGGCAGAGTCTTCAACGCGGCCAACGGACGTTCGACCGATCTGCTGACCCTGATCGAGCTGTTGAACCAACTGTTGGGCATCGACATCCAACCCACGCACGAGCCACCCCGAGCAGGCGACGTTCGCGAGAGTCTGGCCGACATCACGCAGGCCCGCGAGTGCCTGGGTTACGAACCGCAAGTCGACTTCGGCGAAGGGCTGAAGCGTTCGATCGACTATTATCGGGAGTTAGTGGGTAGTGGATAGTGGTTGGTGAATACGCTAATCGCTCGATGCCGTGGCCACCAGGACCTCTTGCGGTTCGCTGCCAGGCAGGTCAACTTCCCGCTTTTCTACGACGACGCGTTGCCGCAGGCTTAGCCCGTAGATGCTGCCGGCGATGACGACCATCGCGGCTACGGCTAGGAACATGGTCGGATAGGCGGGCAGGCCGGCGCGGGGGCTGTAGTGGACAATGGCGCCGATCATCGGCGAGCCGAGCAGTTGGCCGATGTCCCAGGTGCCGAGCATCAACCCGGTGGCCAGGCCGCGATGCTCTCGGGGAAACATACAACTCCCCTCGGCCAGCACGGACGGCCAAAGGATCGCGTGCGAGATGCCGAACGCAATGCCCGGGATAAGCAGATGCCAACTCGATTGGACCGTCAGGAGCAGCAGGACGCTGACGGCCAACGCCCCCATGCCGAAGAGGATCATCCGCGAGGTTCCGTACCGTTCGGGCAGGCGTCGGGTGAGGACTCGGGTGCTGAAGGCGGCTGCACAATAACCGCCGAAGAACAGCCCGATCCGCTGGATGTCCATCTCGGCGGCAAACGTCCGCAGGAACGTGCCGGGCAGCCCAAGGCCCACGCCCACAGCCATGCCGACCAGTGCAACCGAGCCGAGGCGATGACGCCGAAGCAATAGCCAGATCGAAACGGACCGGGCCGGCGTCGGGGGCGGTTGGCGTCGGGTGGCCAGATAGACGAACAACATGGCCAACATGACCACGCCGCCTGCAATGACGAACATCCGCTCGACTTGAGCCCGCGCGATGGTCTCGGTTCCCAGAATCAGGTCGCCGAGTTGCGGCCCGACGACCATACCGATGAATCCGGCGGTCCCCAACATGCCGATCATTTCGGCCATGCGTCGGTCGGACGTTCGTGCGGAGATGAACGTGATCGAGGCCCCGAAGTATCCGGCAATCCCACAGCAATAGGCGATCCGCAGCAGGTAGATCATCGGGCCGTTGCAGGTGCTCACCGTCAGGTGGAGGAAGCAGCTTGCCGCCACCAGGGCCAGCGAGCCGAGCCAGATCCGTCGCGGCCCGTACCGGTCGACTCCGCAGCCGAGGACCAGCCGCATGGCCAGGCTTCCGAACATGCCGATGCCGACGATCCAGCCGAGTTGGAATTCACCGCCGCCGAGCAGGGTCACGAAATCGGCATAGCGAAACAGCAGCGAGATGGCCAACATCATCAACATGGTGGCGACGTAGGCCATCCAGAACGGCCCGTCGTAGGCCGTCTTGCAGGCAGGAGCTATCCGCAGGGGTTGCGGCGCGGAAGTGAACGGTCGAACAGGACGGATCATCGGTGGCAGGATTTGGTTCTAGGAAACCATTGATTATACACTCTTTTCGCCGGAGCGAAAGGGGAATGTCAATTCGGCCCGCCAACACTTGTATCTCGCTCTTCGATAGGTTAGGATCGAAGCATCTTTTCAAGATCTAACTGGACTTTTGCAATAGTCCAGATCT
>CAYYOX010000224.1:0-7807 GCA_964473065.1 uncultured Planctomycetaceae bacterium
AGCTTTTTCTTTGTTTTCTAAATGCTGTTAATTCGGCTTGGCCTGGATTTCGGTCGGCGCCGGCACCGAGGGCGAGATGAAGCAGAAGAAAGCCCGGGTCGAGGACGCCCTGCACGCTACGCGTGCGGCAGCCGAGGAAGGTATTTTACCCGGCGGCGGCGTGGCCCTGTTGCGGTGTCGCGAGGCGGTCGAGAAGGTGCGATCTTCGGCACGCGGCGACGAGAAGATCGGCGTGGACATTATCAGCCGAGTTCTGGAAGCTCCCCTCCGCCAGATCGCCGACAACTGCGGCATCGACGGATCCGTGGTGGCCGACGAAGTGTCGAACAAGCCGACCAACACGGGCTACGACGCCAACACGGGCCAGTACGTCGACATGTACAAGGCTGGCATCATCGATCCGCTGAAGGTTGTCCGCTGTGCGTTGGAGAACGCGGCCAGCATCGCGGCCTTGATGCTGACCACCGAAACGCTAGTCACCGACCTGGACAAAGACGACAAGAAGAAGCAACAAGTGGAAGGAAGCGTCCGCTAGACAGCATTTCGTGATTCAGGGGATTATTGTAGGGTGGGTCGAGCAGCGAAGACCCACGAGGGATAATGACGAAGCACGAATGACGAATGACGAAAAGAAGAAACTTACTTCGTCATTCGCCATTCGGATTTAGTCATTTCGTTCTACTGCTCGACCCACCCTACATATCCCTAGGACGATGGCGACCATGGCCGAAAAACGTTGCTATTACGAAGTGCTTGGGGTGGATCGCTTGGCTACGGATGACCAGATCTCCGATGCGTATCGCCAGTTGGCGATGAAGCATCATCCCGATCGCAACCCGGGCGACGACGAGGCGGTGGCCCAGTTCAAGGAAGCGGCCGAGTCCTTCGAGGTGCTCAGCCATGCCGAGAAACGGGCCCGATACGACCGCTTCGGCCATGCGGGACTTGAAGGCGCCGGCGGCGGGGCCCCGCATTTTCACGACGTGGGCGATATCTTCAGCGCTTTCGGCGATGTCTTCGGCGACCTTTTCGGCGGCGGGCAAAGACGTCGAGCCCGTCGCGGCGCGGATATTCGCTGCGAGGTGAAGATCGATCTCCTGGAAGCGGCCCATGGCACGGCCAAGGTGGTCCGATTTCGACGCCATCATCGCTGTGTGACCTGCAACGGATCGGGCGCCAAGCCGGGAACCAAGCCCGAGTCGTGCAACTACTGCGGCGGGACCGGACGCGTTGTCCAGTCGACCGGGATTTTCTCGCTGCAGACGACCTGCCCTTCCTGTCACGGAAATGGCGCCATCATTCGGACTCCTTGCCCGGACTGCCGCGGGGCCGGTTTCGTGAAGAAACAGGTCACCCGCAAAATCGACATCCCGTCCGGCGTCGACACCGGGGTCCAATTGCGATTGCACGGCGAAGGCGAGCCGGAACCGGGCGGCGGCGAGCCGGGCGATTGCTACTGCTTGATCCGCGTGTCGGACCACCCTTTGTTCGACCGCAAGGGCTCGCATTTGATCTGCCAGATTCCGATCAGCTACTCACAAGCCGCCTTGGGGGCGAAGATCGAGGTCCCCACGCTCGATGGCCGCCAGGAGATCGCAATTCCCGCCGGCACCCAAACGGCCGACGTTTTCACGCTTCGAGGTCACGGAATGCCCGACCCGCGCCGCCGTTCACGCGGCGATCTGGTGGTGCAGGTCCACGTCGAGGTACCGAAGAAGCTTTCCGAGGAGCACGAAGAACTGCTGCGGAAGCTGGCCGAATTCGAACAACGGGACGTGACCCCGCAGCGCAAGAGCTTTTTCAAGAAACTCAAGAAGTATTTCCAGACCGGATAATCGATTCCGCACGACGGAGAACTACGCGTGTCTAGAAGAAACAAGAAAGCCGAGAAGGAAGAGTCCCCGCAGTTCGACCAGGAAGCGGCCGATCAATTGGCGGCCGATCTGGACCAGTCTGCGCAGGGTCAAGCCGGCGAGAAGCCCGCGGATATGCTCGAGGCGTTACGCGGCGAGTTGCAAGAGGCCAAGGATCGCGCGTTACGCAGCCATGCGGAACTGGAAAACTACCGCAAGCGGGTTGCCCGGCAAATGCAGGACGAGCGACGCTACGCCCAGGTGCCCTTGATTCGCGACCTATTGCCCGTGTTGGACAACCTGGATCGCGCGATCGCGGCCGCCGAAAAGACGCACGATGCAACAAGTCTGCTCGACGGCGTGAAGATTGTAGGCGGGCAATTGGAGGACGTGCTGGCACGACATGATTGCGCAAGAATTGACGCACTGGATCAACCGTTTGATCCGCATTTACACGAAGCCATTTCGCAAGTGCCCTCGGCCGACCATCCGGCCAACAGCGTGATGCAGGTCGTTCAGACCGGCTTCCGGGTGCACGATCGCGTGGTGCGTCCCAGCCAGGTAATCGTCGCGGCCGCGGCGAGTGAGGACGCACCTGATGAGCCATCGAACGACGAGAATGAAGAAGGGGATGAATAAGCCATGCCGACCTACGACTACGTTTGTGACGCTTGCGAGCACGAATTCGAATTGTTCCAATCCATTAAGGCCGACCGCCAGCGCAAGTGCCCCGAGTGCAAGAAGCTGAAACTCCGCCGCCTGATCGGCCCGGGCGCCGCGATCATGTTCAAAGGCTCCGGCTTCTACAAGACCGACTACCGCAGCGAATCGTACCGCAAGGGTGCGGAAGCCGCAAAGAAGAAGAGCGACAAGAAGAAGGACAGTGACGGCAAGGAGAAGAAGAAAAAAGAGTAGCCAGCAAAGAATGCCGGGGACTTCTCTGGGGCTGGTCGCTTCAGCGACCATGCTGCCTGCCGCAAATCGTTCCATAGGTAATCCATTCCCATGCTTGTCCATTGTCCGAATTGCGATCGAATGTTTGACCCGGAAGGGAGCCCGGCGATGCCGTTTTGCAGCGAGCGTTGCCGGCTGATCGATTTGGGCCAATGGCTCGACGAGCGGCACGGTCTGCACTACGAATCCGAGCAATCCCCCCCAGGCGAGGACGAGTAGCCGTTTGCCTCTCCGCAAAGTTTCGCTCAATCCCCCCAACTTCCAGCTTGCACGATTGCCCGCAAGGCGTATAATGCCGGGCAATAAGTGGTTATAGGCTCTATTAAAGGGAATTCCCGCCATGCAAGAAAACAACCCTTCGACGCTGAGTTCCATCGCCTGGGCTGAGGTTTTTCCTTGGCTGAAGATCTTTCGGGCCTTTCGGCCGGCCACCAGTTTCAGCGTGATGCTGCTCGGGGCGATCGCCATCCTGATAACCGTTTCCGGCTGGTGGTTCTTTGGGCAAGTCTTCTCCGGCGACCCGCAGACCGATCCGGAGGCCATTCAGTGGATGGAGTCCTACCATAATTGCCCTTGGAATACGGTAATCGAAGCCGTGCCTGATAGTCCGACATGGCCGCAATTCGGCGAGGTCCCGTCCCTGCCGGGATCCCGCGAACCGCTCTTCGGCGTCTGGGCCCAATTGACCGAACCGCTTGCCGGGGGATTCTTCAATCCGGAAATCACGCTTCCGGGCGCCGCCTGTCTCTTGCTGTGTGGCCTCTGGTCGCTGGCTACTTGGGCCTTCTTCGGGGCCGCCATCTCGCGAATTGCCGCCGTCCGGTTGACCTGCGACGAACGGATCGGGATGATGGCCGCGTTGCGCTATGCGTGCAAAAAATGGCGATCCTACGCCGGGGCCCCGTTGCTGGTGGTCGTCGGAATCCTGCTGGCGGCGATTCCCGGCCTGTTGGTCGGCGCCGTGTTGATGAACGCCAACTGGAGCGTGTTGGTCGCGGCCATCCTCTGGCCGGTGGTCTTGGTGGCCGGGCTCGTTATGGCCGTGTTGCTGTTGGGGCTGATCTTCGGCTGGCCCTTGATGTGGGCCACGATTAGCACCGAAGGGACCGACAGTTTCGACGCACTGAGCCGCAGCTATGCCTATACGTTCGGCCGACCGCTGCACTATCTGTTTTATGCCGTGGTGGCCGCGGTGGTCGGCTCGCTGGGGTGGATCTTGGTGGCCAACTTTGCCGGCGCGGTCGTCGGGTTGTCTTATTGGGCGGCCGGTTGGGGGTGTGGACCCGAACAGATCCGGTTGATTGCCCAAGGCGGCGACGCGGAAGCACTCGGCTCGGTCGGCCAGTTCGGGGCGATGCTGATCCGTTTCTGGACCGGTTGCGTGAAGTTCCTGGCCGTAGGGTTCTTCTACGGCTACTTCTGGACCGCGATCACGGCCATTTACCTAGTGCTGCGACGCGACGTCGACGCGACCGAGATGGACGAAGTCTACCTCGACGAGGACGAAAGCGAGCAGCAGTTCGGTCAGCCGACCGTCAAAACCGACGAAGCCGGCGCACCGGAAGCAAGCGAAGACGTTCCGGAAGTCGAGCCCGACGCAGAACCCGAAGAGCCGGACACGACGTAGCCTAACCCTCTACACGGATCCCGGCCCTCGCGCGGCGTTGTCGAGTTGGATGGCTTCTTCGGCCGGCAGGACGAAGATTTTTCCGTCGCCGATGGTTCCGTCGGGTCCCATGCGGGCGACTTGGATGATCGTGTCGATGGTTCGCTCGACGAAATCATCGTTGACGACCACCTCCAACACGACTTTGCGCAGCAGATTGGGGGCATAGACGTGACTTCGGCCCGGAGGCGTGTCGAGACGCCCGTGTTGACGCCCGAAGCCTTGGGCGTCGCTGAGCGTCATTCGGCTGACTTCGATTTTCTCCAGCGCCTCGCGAACTGCATTGAGCTTAGGCGGCTGGATGATGGCAATCACCAGTTTCACGCGACATCTCCGCTGGTCGACGATTGATACGCCCCCAGCATACCGATTGCCGCGGTGCGGAAAAAGCCCTCTTGCCGCTTGCGGCTTTGCAGTGACCTGAATGCTGGGTAATACATTGACGGGATCGCACGAACCTCATATACTACACCCCCCAAGTACACTGATTTGGGCCGTTGACCGGCGAGTGGCATTTCCTGAATCGCGCAAGCCGCAATAATTCGGGTAGAAAGCGGTTTCGCGGTGACGCATGGTTTTGTTCAGGGAGAATAAGTAGTGCGGCAAGTTTCTTTAGCGAGTTGGTCTATCTGTACGCTGGCGTTCTGTTTACTGGTCGCCATGGCTTCGCTCGGGTTTACCCAGGAAACAGACCCGCTGGCTCTCGATTTCTCGGGAGGCCTCTTTCCGGCGCCCGGTGGGCAAGAGCCCGTGGTTTCGGTGACGGCCCAGTTGGTCGCCCCCACGCCCGAGCAACCCGCCGGATTGTTCATCAGGGCCCAAATCAAGCCGGGGTGGCATATCTATTCGCTGAGCCAGCCGTCGGGAGGTCCCGTGCGGAGCCGCATCAGGCTGAACCTGCCCGACGGGGTCGAAGAGGCCGCCGCTCGGCGTGTCTATCCCAAGCCGCAACGGAAACCGGAGCCGGTCTTCGACAACCTGATGGTGGAAAGCCACTACGAGACGGTCACCTGGTACGTCCCCTTGAAGCTTACCTCGGGCGCCAATCCCGATTGGCTGGGTATCACCGGCGAGTTGACGGCCCAGCCTTGCGATGCCAACGGATGTCTTCCGCCCCAGCCGTTTCTGTTTTCGGCCGTGCGAAGCGACCAGGCGCCGTTGTCGGTGGAGTCGATGACGGTCGTAAGTCCGCCGCCGGCCGAGGCCAAGGGTTTTGATCCGGACAGCCTGGAGATTGCGGCCAACGAGCAGATCAAGCGGACGTCGATGGCCATCATGATCGCCTTGGCATTTGTCGGCGGAATGATCCTGAACCTGATGCCGTGCGTCCTGCCGGTCATCGGGCTAAAGGTCCTTTCGTTTGTCGAGCAGGCCGGGCATAGTCGGCGGCAGGCCCTGATGCTTAATGTCTGGTACTCGCTGGGGCTGATGTCGGTCTTCCTGATACTGGCCACGCTGGCCGCCGGCCCTCAGGAGATCGGTTGGGGACAGCTTTTCCAAAACAACGGCTTCAACATCTCGCTGGCCGCGGTGGTGTTCGTGATGGCGTTGAGTTTTCTCGGCGTCTGGGAGATTCCCATCCCCGGCTTCGTCGGCAGCGGAAAAGTCGGCGGACTGGCCCAAAAAGAGGGCATCGCCGGCGCGTTTTCCAAGGGTGTGATTACCACCATCCTGGCCACGCCATGCACCGGGCCGTTTATGGCGTCGGCCCTGACTTGGACCGTCGGCCAACCGCCGATGCGGATCTATGCCGTCTTCGTCAGCATCGGACTTGGCATGGCGAGCCCCTATCTGCTGATCGGCGCTTTTCCCGCGCTGGTCCGGTTTCTGCCCAAGCCGGGTGCATGGATGGAAACCTTCAAGCAGATCATGGGCTTCGTGTTGTTGGGGACCGTGGTTTACATCTTCACCTTCATCCATTGGCCCTACGTCGTTCCCACCATCGGCTTGATGTTCGGGCTTTGGGGGTCCTGCTGGTGGATCAACCGCGCGCCGCCGACGGCCCAATTCGGCGTCAAGGCCCGGGCATGGCTCGAAGCGCTCACCTTCGCCGTGGTGATCTGGATCGTAATGTTTCCCGGCATCGACGAGATCGCGCCGGGCCAGTACAGCTTCGGCGGGCTCTATGACGTGATGCAGGGCCGTTACGACCCCAGCACGGGCGAAGATGATCTGCCATGGCAACCGTTCAGCCGTCCCGCCTTCGAGCAGTTGACCGCCGAGCGGAAGACGATCCTGATCGACTTTACCGCCGACTGGTGCATGACCTGCAAGACGCTCGAAAAGTTCGTCCTCAACACGCCGGAGGTCCGCCGCCTGGTCGAGGAAAACGGCGTGGTGGCCCTGCACGCCGATTGGACGCACCGGGAACCCGAGGTGACCGAGATGCTCGAACTGTTGGGCAGCAAGCAAGTACCCGTGTTGGCCATCTTTCCCGCCGGCAAGCCGAACCAACCCATGATCTTCCGCGGCGGCTACACGCAACAAACGCTCCTAGACGCACTGCGCGAAGCCGGCCCATCCCAGCCGGGGTTGTGACGATTCGGCATGTCCCCGTTTAGCCCCAGGCGGCCACGCCGGGTTAACCGTCTAACACCGCGTGGCCGCGGCGGCTAAACAGTTTCACCAAGAGATGCTGATTGTTGAAGAGTGGAACCGACACTTCGGGAATTGAGACCATGCGAGCAGATGAACCAATCCTTGCGACGAACATTCGGGTCGAAGAGGAACGTCTGGTGATCGTGCTTGCCGATCGCGAAGTCAATGTTCCTTGGAAGGACTGCTCGACCGCGCTCTCGGCGGCGACCGAGCAACAACGCAACCAAGCAGAACTCTCACCCGGCGGTTACGGCATCCATTGGCCGTTGCTTGACGAAGATCTGTCCGTGGGCGGTTTGGTGCGTCGAGGATAGCGCCCGACGGACATTATTTTGCCTTGCCCCAAGCCACGCCCTTGGGCCCTTGCTCCGCGTGGCCGATGATCGTGCTCTTGAAACCGCTGTGGGCGAGTTGCTTCACGATGCTTTCGGCGTAGAAGGGGCGGACGATCAACACGAGGCCTAGCCCCATGTTGAACACGCGATCCATCTCGTCGGCGTCGACTTCGCCGAGCTTCTGCATCCAGGGGAAGACCGGCGGCACGGGCCAACTGTTGCGCCCGATGACCAGCCGGACGTTCTCGGGCAGAATGCGTTCGAGGTTCTCGTGCAGCCCGCCGCCCGTGATGTGGGCGATGCCGTGTACCACGTTCTTGATCCGGTAGTGGTTCAATACTTGCCGCACCGCGCGGACGTAGATTCGCGTCGGCTCGATCAGGGCTTCGCCGACCGTGCAC
>CAYYOX010000224.1:7817-9893 GCA_964473065.1 uncultured Planctomycetaceae bacterium
AGTAAAACTCAGTGGGCGGGAAGGTACAGGTCGGGCATAATGGACGTCTCGCCGCCGAGCAGCGCACAAACGCTATCGCGGCAGCCGGCCGTGATGCCTTCGACCATCTGCTCCAGCAGCGACGGGTCATCCTTGGGCATGGCCACGTAGTCGAGGAAGAACAGCGGCTCGGCCCCGCAGCAGATCGCGTCGTTCACACTCATGGCCACCAGATCGATCCCCACCGTGTTGTGCACGCCGGTCATCGAGGCCAGTTTCAGCTTGGTCCCCACCCCGTCGGTACACGAGACGAGCACCGGCCGCTTATACTTTCGCGCAAACAGTTGGTCGGTGAAATCGAGCTCGAACAGGCCGGCGAACCCGGCCTCCAGGGGGAGCACTCGCGGCGTCCGGGTACGGCCGATCAGTCGCGGCAATCGGGCCATCGACTCGCGGTAGATGTCCAGATCGACTCCGGCGTCCTTATAAGTGGCTTTGGCCATCGCGGTTATCCAGTTAGGTTCGTGGCACGTATTGTACTGGGCAGCCGGCCCTTAGCGGAAGTGCCCCCCCAAAGGGCTAGCCGTGACGAGGCCGGGCGTCGGTTGACAGTCAAGAAAGAAACTGGAATACTGAACTTAACGTGAGCCTTCAGCGTGTGCCTTTCGGGGCCATCGCGACCGTCCGGATCGTACGTCGACCGGATGCCCGCCTGAAACTCCACCATACCGTCAAAGTCTTCCAGGAATTTGACCGGATCGGCACGGTGGAGGCCCGGTGGAAGGCTAAAACCGATGGGGGCGACCTCGTTTTCAAAAGGAGAGGTACATGAAACTGACGACTCGATGGAATTCGTGGACCGCGGCCGCCTTGGTCGTGGTGTTGGCAACCGGCATGTTGCTCACCGGTTGCACTCCGGCGCCGGAGCAAGCAGACGAAAGTCCCCAGGAGCCGGCGGCCGCGCAGAATGAACCGGCCGAAGAACCGGAAGCACCGGCTGAAGAGCCTGTTGCCGAACCGGCCGAAGAACCGGCCGTTGAGCCTGAGCCGGTCGCTGAGCCTGAGCCGGTCGTTGAGCCCGAGCCGGTCGCTGAGCCTGAGCCGGAACCCGAACCTGAGCCGGAACCGGAACCTGAGCCGGAACCCGAACCTGAGCCGGAACCCGAACCGGCCGCAGAGCCTGCTCCGGACGCCTCGGGCGTTTCGGCCTATGCCCCGGCCGACGATCTGGTCAAGCAGGTCGACTATTTCATCAAACGGCTGGAAGACTCCGTCGAGACGGAGGAAGATTACAACGACTCGCTGGGCAAGATCACTAAAGACGCAAACACACTGGTCGTGATTGCCTTGGCACTGGGGCTGCACGATCAGGACTCGCCCTTGAAAACGCACGCGTCGAACCTACTGAAAGCGGCGAAGGGCTTGGCAGCCACCACGGATCTTGCCGCGGCCAAGGCGGGCGTGGCGGCCGTTAAAGCGGCCCGGGCCGGCGAAGGCGAGCCGGCGTCCGAACTCAAGTGGGGAAAAGATGCCGACCTTGCCGAGTTGATGAAGCAAGTCCCGCTGATCAACAATAAGCTGAAACGCTCGATCAAGAAGCGTTTCGAGTCCAAGGCGGAAGACAACGCCGGCTTCTCGGCCGTGCTCGCCGTGATCGCCCAAGCGGCCTTGCCTTATGCGGACGAAACGGTGGCCCCGACCGAGGTCGAGCAATGGCAAACATTCTGCCTCCAGATGCGTGACTCGGCAGCCGCGCTGAACGCGGCCGTCCACGCCCTGGAGCAAGAGGCCGCCATCGAAGCCATGCAGAACCTAGCCCAATCCTGCGAGGACTGCCACGTCGTCTTCCATCCAGAAGAAGACGAGTAGAATCGCCCCACGGCGAGTCGATTAACAAGAAACCCCGTGACAACCTTGCAAGTCGTTACGGGGTTTTTTCGTTTAGCCGCCGCCGGCACGGCGGTGAGAGCCAAGCCTCCAATCTCACCGCCGTGCCGGCGGCGGCCAAACGCCTGGAAGTGATCGCCCCTGGCTATTTCCCCCTAAGCCCTTCCGAGACGGGATGCAAACTCCCTCAGCCGCCCCCGCTGCCGCGGC
>CAYYOX010000225.1:0-9852 GCA_964473065.1 uncultured Planctomycetaceae bacterium
TCGGCGGTGTGGCTGGTGGTTAAGCTGATTCGCAGGCAGGCTTCGCCCTCGGGCACGGTTGGCGGGCGAATGGCTGGCACGAGAAGTCCTCGTTGTCGCAGTTGCTTGGCCAATTGGACGACCTGAAACGGATCGCCGAGGATCAACGGGATGATC
Source organism: uncultured Planctomycetaceae bacterium (assembly GCA_964473065.1). Lineage (GTDB taxonomy): Bacteria > Planctomycetota > Planctomycetia > Pirellulales > Thermoguttaceae > CAYYOX01. The sequence goes on from CAYYOX010000225.1 coordinate 157, forward strand.
TGACTGGCCGACGCGCCCGTGTTCCAGCCTTGGTCGGCCAGCGTTTCTCGTAATTGTCCGGCACGCTGCAATAATCGTTCGCGACGTCGCGGTTCCTCGCAGGCAATGTCCAGCGCGACGGTCGCCGCGGCGGCCACGATGGGCGGCAAGGCGGTCGAGAAGATGTAGGGCCGCGCTTTGTTGATCAGCCACTGGACGAGCGATTCACTGCCGGCGACGAAACCGCCGATCGAGCCCAGGGCCTTGCTCAGCGTGCCGATGCGAATGTCAATCTGGCCCTCGACGCCCAAGTGTTCGGCCACACCGCGTCCCTGTTTGCCAAAGACGCCCGTGGCGTGGGCTTCGTCGACCAGCAGCATCGCGTCACGGCGTCGGGCCACCTCGACCAGCCGATCCAACGGGGCCAGGTCGCCGTCCATGCTAAAGAGGCTGTCGGTGGCGATCAATCGCCGGCCGTAATGGTCGGCCTTGGCCAAGAGCTTGTCGAGTTGCTGCCAATCGTTGTGGGGATAGACGCGCACATCGGCCCGGCAGAGGCGGCAACCGTCCCACAGGCTGGCGTGGTTCTTACGATCGGCAAAGACCACATCACCCGGCCCAACCATCGCGGCAATCGTCCCGACGTTGGCGGCGAACCCGGACGGGAACAGCAGGGCCGCCTCGGTCCCTTCGAACTGGGCCAGACGCCGCTGCAGTCGATCGTGCTCCTCGGCGAACCCGGTGACCAGCGGGCTGGCCCCGCTGCCGAATCCGTCGCGCTCGATGGCCTCGACAACGGCAGCAGCCAATCGCGGATCGGCGGCCAGGCCCAGGTAGTCGTTCGAGCCGAAGTTGATCAACGCACGCCCGTCGATCATCAATCGGGCCGTCTGCGGACCGTGCCGCGCGGCCAACTCACGGCGAAGCCCCTGCTGGGCGAGCGCTTCGAGCTGTTCGTCGATCCAATCCAACGGTCGGTGCGTACTATCCTTCGTGCCCATGGCGGTAGCCTTCGGTCCCCGGTTGCATTACCCTGGTGATTCTAGCCGACAGATCGGCGGTCCGTCAATCGGGCACATTTGGCGCAACCGATTGCAACTGAACGACTTGCGGCATTATTGAAGCTCAAATCCCCGGTTTTTCCACCCGTGGTGAGCAAGATTTACGCCGCGGCGGCAACTATCTTCACGGCCATGACCAGAACGACCACTCGCCGAGCGTCGCACCCGAACGAACAACCGGCGATCGATTGGCCGGCCGAGTTGGCTAGGCACGATCGCTGGTTGCGCACAGTGATCCGCGCCCGGCTGGGCGAGCCGCAGGCGGTCGACGAGGTGATACAGGAGGTCTCGTTGGCCGCAGTCCGAGGGCGGTCGCCGTTGGTCGACCCGAGCAAGGTGGCTCCGTGGCTGTACCGATTGGCGGTGACCCAGTCGTTGTTGTATCGGCGGAAGATGGGCCGGCGACGAAACCTCACCGATCGCTATGCCCAGCGGTTTCGACCGACCGAAGAAGATTGTCGCGAGCGAGATCCCTTGGGCTGGCTGTTGAGCGAAGAACGTCGCGATCAGGTCCGCAAGGCACTCGAGCGGTTGCCGAAACGTTGCATCGAGATTCTGCTGCTGAAATACACCGAAGACTGGAGCTATTGCCAATTGGCCGAACATTTGGGAATCAGTGAAAGTGCGGTCGAATCGCGTCTGCATCGGGCAAGGAAGCGGTTGCGGGAGGAGTTGACTGCCCTGGAAGTAGTTGAGGCATAACCATGAACCCGATTGATGAAGAACTCCGATTCGACAAACTGGTCGACGGGGAACTCAGCGAGACCGAACGTCGCGAGTTGCTCTTAGGATTGGACGACGAGCCGGACGGTTGGCGACGCTGTGCGTTGGCCTTCCTCGAAGCCCAGGCCCTGAAGCAGGACTTCGGCGCCATCCTGCAAGAACCGGCCAAGCGACCCAGCGTCGCGAGGAGAGTTTCCAAGCGCTGGCTGGCCGGGCATCGTGGCACGATCTTGGCCATGGCGGGCAGCTTTCTGGTGGCCCTCTACCTCGGTTCGATGTTACGGCCCTTGTGGCAAGAACCGGCCGTCGCTCCGGCGCCGAACGAACTGGCCGACACCTCGCCACAATTGCCCGAGCCGACCGAAGCGGCTCCGTCGCAGGAGATTCCCGAGGAAGTGTGGCGGATGGTAACGCTTACCGGCGGCGAAGGACCTGATGGGCAACCGCTGTCGATCCAATTGCCGGCGGTCGAACGCAATGAACTGGACCGGCGCTGGCTGGAGAATCTCCCCCAGGCGATTCCGGAAGACGTTTTGCAGGCCCTACAACGCACGGGCCATCGGGTCGATCTGCGTCGTCGACTGCTGCCCGTACGACTCAGGGACGGTCGCCGCCTGATCGTCCCGGTCGATCAGGTCAACGTCCACTACGTAGGACAACCGACACTATAAAAACCGTTTAGCGGCGGGGCTTGCCCCGCGTTCCTTAAACCAAGAAGGAGTCAACCATGTACCGAACATTTTGGATCGGCAGCGTCGCCATGATGCTGCTTTCGGTGGGCGTACTAAACGCCGCCGAGGAAGAACAGAGTGCCGGCCAGGAAGCGTACTACAACGCTTTGGGTGCGCAGCATGAAGCATTGCTTGCTCTGAAGGAAGCAGAAGCATTGGCTGCGCAGCAGATCACACTTGGTGACTACTGGTTGGGCGTGGCGTGCCAGCCCGGCAAAGCGGCCCGCGGCGCGCTGAGCACTCAGTTGGGCCTGGAAGAAGGCGTGGGGTTGGTCGTCGAACAGGTGGTCGCCGACAGTCCGGCCGCCAAAGCCGGCATCCAACGCCACGACGTGTTGGTCAAGGCCGGCGAGACACCGCTGGGGGAACTCCAGGAATTGATCGACACGGTCGAGGCGGCCAAGGAGACGAAACTCTCGATCGAGCTGTTCCGAAGTGCCCAGAAACAGACCGTCATTGTCACGCCGGCGAAGCGTCCCGACGAAGCACGGCTCCAAGGCTCCGTGTACCTGCCTGGTAAGGAAGACTGGAAGAAGTACTACGAGTTTTTCGGCCCGAATCGACGGATCGAGTTCGGCAAGGGCCCAAGAGGGTTCCGGATCATCAGCCCGGGCGCCATTATAGAAGGAGAAGGAAAGAACCTGTTGTTGCGTTCCGACCTGCCGGGCAACATGAGTGTGAACATTACCAAGCACGGTGACCAGCCGGCCGAAATTGTGGTCGAGCGGGACGACGAGCGATGGGAAGTTACCGAGAAGGAACTGGACAAGCTGCCCGAGGATGTCCGCCCCCATGTCGATCGGATGTTCGGCCACGGCCTGTCCGGCATGATCGGCGGCCGGATCCATCTGCCCAATTGGACCGCGTCGGGCGAGATACAACTGCCGCGAAAAGAGCGACGGGAAGCGGCTCCGAAAGGCGAGCGTGAGGGCCGCATCCAGAAGCGATTGGAAAAGCGGCTCGACAAAATGGACCAGCGGCTCGAAGAGCTCCAGAAGATGTTAGAACAGCGGCAACAGGAAGAGCCGCAAGTCGAGGAAACCAACGAGGAAGCATGATTTTGCCCACAGTTCCCTGCTGTGGTAGCGATCAAGGGCGGTTTCGGAGGGTCCGGAATCGCCCTTTCGTTTTGCGCGGGTCCAAGAAACGCCGGGCCCTGCTTTCCAATGGACAGGGCCCGGCCGCTAAACGGGCTTACTTGCGTTGCTGTTGGTGGTAATAGACGCCCTTTTTGTTCGACGTCACTACGTCCAGCAGTCCGTCGCCGTTGACGTCGACTACTTCGAACTGGGTGCCCACGCCGCTGTCGTCGTCGATCGTGTGTCGAGTCCAAACGGGGCGGCCTTCCTTGCGCGTGAGCCGATACCAGACGAGCAGCGCCGGGCCGTCGGCGCCCGGGTCGCCGCCCCCGTGGGCCCACCATCGCTTGCCGGTTACCATGTCGGGCAGCCCGTCGCGGTCGATGTCGGCCATGCAGACGGCGTGCAGTTGCGAAAAACTCTTCTCGATCTCGTGGGTAACAAACCCGTCGGGCGTCTGCTCGTGCCACCAGGTGCCAAACTTATGGGCACTCGTGCTGAACACGTCGTTATCGCCGTCGTCGTCGAAATCGTAGACCAACATGTGGGCGCAATCCTCGCCCAGGTTGGCCGGGTGGAAAGTCCAGGGCGTCGCGGTCCGATCGACCGGGGCTTCCCACCAGCCTTGCGGGACCAGCACGTCACTGCGACCGTCGCCGTTGATGTCGCCGACACCCAGCCCGTGGGCATACTTCATCGTACCGGAGGCGCCCTTTTCCGAGAGCAATACCACGGGCCATGTCGCGGCCGGGTCCTGGCCGATCGTGGCGAAGGCCATCTGACGCTCGGGACCGTCGGGGTTTTGATCCGGCGGGCAGTATCCGCAGACCAACGAGCGGCCGCCGCCGCCCAACAGGTCGACATATAGCGGGCTCTCGTTGTTGACCACCGGCACGCCCGAATGTCGCTTCCAGGGGCTCTCATCGCCCGGGTTCTCGAACCACCAGATCGGCTTGCTGGGGAAGTCGACCACGAGCACATCGGTTCGCCCATCGCGGTTGACGTCTTCGGCAAAGACGCAAAACGCGTCGCTATATCCGGCCGGTTCGAACGACTTGGGCTCATCGAGGATCGAGTGCATTTCCCAATCGGGTGCCGTGTAGTATACGCTCCCGGCGGCGATGTCCAGTTTGCCGTCGCCGTTGAAGTCACCGGTGGCCACGCCCTCGCTACGGAAAGTCTTATCGATCACCGTTCGTTTGAAGGTGATCTTGACGCCCTCCTCGGCCAAGGCCGCGGCGGTCATGCAGATCATCAAACAGAAAGTCGGCAATACATGTTTCGTCATGGAATTCTCCCCCGGCGGACAAGCAGGGCCCGCCTAATGCTGGATTCTGTGGAACAACGAACTAGAACCAGCCTAGCAGGTCGAAGACCCGCGGTCAAGTTTCCCGCGGATCGTGCAAAGCCGCAAGCGGCCCGGCTCCACAAGCAACTCAGATCCACAACTCGAGGCGGCCGTCGAGCATGTCGGGGAGGGCCTTTTCGACCAGGTAGCGGATTTGGCGGGGGTGGTACCGGGTGCTGAAGTGGCTGGCGATGATCTTCTCGTTCTTGAAACGATCGCGCCGCTCGAGCAGGTCGTCCAGGTGCATGTGCCCGTACTTGTGGATCTTGTCCTTGCGATGGCTCCGCGCGACGAAGGTTAGCTCCATGATTAACACTTCCGCCTCGAACATGGCCGGGCAATCGTCCAATCCTTCCGGCGAACTGTCGCCCAGGTAGGCCACTCGCGGGATCCGCTTCTCTTCGGTCACTTCCTCGCCGGCCAGACGCAGGTCGCGAATCTTTTCGCCCGGCAGACCTAAGTACTCGGCCTTGAGCTTCTGTCGCCGCTGCCACACGACGAACCCCAACGCCGGCACGGTATGTCGGGTGGCCGAGACGGTGACCACATGCTCGCGGGAAAGCTCGATCTCGTCGCCCGGCCGGATCGGCAACAACTCGCAGGGCAGCCGCCCGCGATCCAACCGGCTGAACAGCTTCAAGATACGCTGGGCCGGTTCGATGGCATGTTCGGGCAGGTAGATTGTCGGCGGGTCCATTTTCATCATCCGCCGCCGGGCCACATAGACGGGCAGTGCCACGAGATGGTCGATGTGCGTGTGCGAGACGAACCACACCGGCGTGCCCATGAAAGACCACGGCTGGCCGCCGAGGTCGAACCCGATCTTCAACTCGGGGATCCGCCAATAGGTCTGCACGGCCGCCCGGGAGTAGCCCTCGACCGTGAGGTCCTTGTGCGTGAGCGTTTTGAACGGAAGATTGTTGATCATTATGACGAAATGAAGCGTGCTGCTAATTGATCCCACCGGACGCAGCCGGTGGGCTTCGAGAATTGACCACTATCCACTAACCACTGCCCACTACTCACTAACTACGGCCCCATGATCGTAACTGTCGACGTTGGAGAGGTCCAGGGGTTCGGTGGATTCGAGGTTGGGTAGGATCCAGACTTCGCCGAAGAGGTCGTTCTGCTCGACGCGGATGTGGTGGTGGCGGGCCAACTCCAGGACGGCCAGGAAAATCCCCACCAGCGTCGACTTGTGCATCCCCGACTCGAACAGGTCGCTGAAACAGAGGCGCCCTTCCTGAAGCAGCCGGGAGTGGATTCGGCCCATGTAGACGTGGATCGGCGTGTCGTCGTAGACGATGTTCGACGGCTTGGCGGCTTCCGTCTCGCGAATGATCCGGCCAAACGCGCTGACTAAGTCCCAAAGCTCGACTTCCTCGATCGGTTGCTCGGCCAGGTCGCGCTGGCGGGGTGGCAGGTCGTCCGATTGTCGCGTGTAGTGTTGCTGCCAGATGCGGCTTTGTTCTTCCAGAATGCTGGCCGCGTCGCGATACTTCTTGTATTCCAACAGCCGTTGCACCAGTTCCTGCCGGGGGTCTTCCAACTCGTCCTGAATCTCGTCGGCACGCGGGAGCACCTGCTGCGACTTGATCTCGATCAACATGCTGGCTACCGAGAGAAAATCACCCACCGCGTCGACATCCAACTGCTCCAGGACGGTCAAGTACCCCAGATACTGGTCCGTGATCGTGGCAATCGGGATATCGACGATCTCGACCTCGTGCTTCCGCACCAGATAAAGCAGCAAGTCCATCGGACCTCGAAAGATGTTCAAATCGACGCGGAAATCCATCGGCGGAAGCTAGTCTCGGGTTAGTGGTTGGCCATGGCTCGGGCAAGAGGCGGCCGGCAACGCGAGGCGGGTGTGACGGCAATCCTCCAGTCTAACGGACGATGATTGCCGGGGCGAGTGGCGGGTAAAAAACGCAAAATCGATTTTTCCGGAAAATCCGACAGCGCTTCCCATTACTCCTTCGTCCAAATGACCCTCCCAACTTGAAAATGCCACCACCGAGGGGCATGGCCTGTCCGTCTCCCTTGTCCCAAACCGGCTGCCAGGATAGACTTACGGTTTGCCCATTCTGTAGGAGCCGACTCCCGTCGCCGATTCCTTGTTGTCGCCGATTTCTCCTGATCGGCGACGGGAGTCGCCTCCTACAAAAAGCGGGAGATTTGCCCTCGGAGAACCGATAGCGTGCGAGAAGATCAAATCTGGGCCCCCTGGCGGCTCGGCTACATACTTGGCGACAAGGACACGCCGCAGCCGGAGAAACCGCTGGATTTCTTACCCGGCGCCGATCCGGGCTGTTTCCTCTGCCAATGCGCGGTCGACGACGATGATCGCCGTCGGCTGACTGTCGCCCACGGGACTGACGTGGTCGTCGTGATGAACCGCTATCCGTACAACAACGGGCACCTACTGGTCTCGCCGGTGCGGCACGTTGCCGAACTCGAAGGATTAGATGATCGGATTCAGTTGGAAATCTCGCAGACGCTTACCCGCATGGTCCGACTAATGAAGGAGGTGCTCAATGCCGAGGGGTTCAATATCGGGCTGAACTTGGGAGACGCGGGCGGAGCGGGGTTGCCCGGCCATCTCCACTGGCATATCGTTCCTCGATGGAACGGCGATACCAACTTCATGCCGTCGGTGGCCGGCATCAAGGTCATCCCGCAATCGCTGGAGGCACTTTGGGAAACATTGACCGAAGCCTTGAGCCAACAATAGACCTTCAGAGCAAAGCCGCAAGCGGCACGAGAATCGACCGATGAGTGATCCCCAGCAAATTGACGAACCCGTTGTCAAGAACGTGCCGTTTAGTATCGACGTGTCCGATCGGGTTCGGCGGCTGCCGCCCTATCTGTTTGCGCAGATCAACCGGCTGATGTACGAGAAGCGTCAAGCGGGCGACGACGTGATCGACCTGGGGATGGGAAACCCGAGCGATCCGCCGGCAGATCGGGTCATCGAGAAGCTGGCCGAGGCCGCCCGAGACCCGAAAAACCACGGCTATAGCGAGTCGAAAGGCATCCTCAGCCTGCGGCGCGAGATGGCCGGCAAGTACCTCAAGCAATACGGCGTCCGGCTCGATCCGGTCAGCGAAGTGGTCGCCTGCCTGGGCTCGAAGGAAGGGTTCAGCCACATGTGCCTGGCCTTGCTGGGTCCCGGCGATACGGCGATTGTACCGGCGCCTTCCTATCCGGCCCATCTCTACGGCGTGGCCCTGGCCGCCGCCAATGCGATCTTGCTGGAAGTGTTCGACGCGGAGAAGCTTCTGGCCAACATCGACTATACGTGCCGCCACATGGTCCCGCGCCCCAAGGTGCTGATCGTCAACTACCCCCACAACCCGTCGGCCACTTGCGTCGAGCCCGAGTTCTATGTCGAGGTGGTCAAGCTGGCCAAGCGATATGGGTTGATGGTCATCAGCGATCTGGCCTATGCCGACGTGACGTTCGACGACTACGAGACGCCCAGCTTCCTGGCAGCCCCGGGAGCGATCGACGTGGGCGTCGAGTTTACGACCATGAGCAAGGGCTACAACATGGCGGGCTGGCGCGTGGGATTTTGTGCCGGCAATGCCGAGATGGTTCGGGCCCTGTCGACGATCAAGACCTACTACGACTACGGCATGTTCGCCCCGATCCAGATTGCCGCGATCGTGGCCTTGCGACACACGGACGCCGCGGTCGAGGCCCAGGCGGCCGTCTATCAGCGTCGTCGCGACGTGTTGTGCGACGGGTTGGAGCGACTCGGCTGGCCCATCGAGCGCCCCAAGGCCACGATGTTCGTCTGGGCCAAGGTGCCCGAGCCCTGGGCCTCGAAGATGAACTCGTTCGACTTCGCCATGAAGCTGTTGCAAGAGGGCGACGTGGTCGTCAGCCCGGGCGCCGGTTTCGGCCCGGCCGGCGAGGGGTATCTCCGCCTGGCCCTGGTAGAAAACGAAAATCGCCTCCGCCAAGCCGTCCGCCAAATCGGACGATGCCTCACGTAGGGCCGGGCTGGTAGCGACCAGTGACCCGCCTAAAATAATTCCGACCCAACAACTCCCCCCATGCAATCCGAACAGTTCCAACTCCACGCCGAAATCGAGCAGCGGCACTGGTGGTTCGTGGCGCGGCGACAGATCCTGCGTCGCCTGGCGGCCGAATTGATCCCGCCCTCGGCCCAGACGATGGTCGTCGACATCGGCTGCGGCACGGGAGCCAACATCGGGGCCTTGGCCGGCGACTATCGGTGCGTGGGCATCGACACGTCGGCCGAGGCGATCGAACTGGCCGAAAGGCGGTTTCCTGAGGTCGAGTTCCTCACCGGCCGGGCCCCGCACGATTTGGGTGTTCGGATGGGGCAAGCTCGGCTGTTTGTGATGACCGACGTGCTGGAACACGTGGCCGACGATTTCGCCATGCTCTCGGAACTGCTGGGGGCCGCTTCGCCCGGCAGCTACTTCCTGCTGACCGTCCCGGCCGACGAGTCGCTTTGGAGCGAGCACGACGAGTCGTTCGGGCACTATCGGCGTTATCATCGCGAACGGCTGGCGAGTCTTTGGGCCGGATTGCCGGTCGATACGTTACTGCTTTCCTACTTTAACGCTCGGTTGATGCCGGTGATCCGTGCGATTCGCGCAAGGAATCGGCGTCGCGGCAAGGCGTCCGGGCTCTCAGGCACCGACTTTTGGATTCCGCCCGGGCCGATCAACGGGGCACTTCGGGCCGTCAGGGCGGGCCCAAGCACACGCCTTCGCGGCATAGCCCCAGGGCCCAACTGC
>CAYYOX010000226.1:0-3851 GCA_964473065.1 uncultured Planctomycetaceae bacterium
ATTCGTGCTTCGTCATTATCCTCAGCGTGGGTCTTCGTGCCTCGACCCACCCTACGGGAAGTTACCGCACAGTCCGCGTCGCAACTTGCCGGCTCAGGTTTCCGAGCAGACCGAACGGCGTTGCGAATCCTTATCGATCTTGGCGTCCTCCCAGCCTTCGTCCCATTTATCGTGTTTCGCGTCGTCGTCGTAGGGATTGTCGTCAAGGGTCATGCCGTCGACGAACGCTTGGAATCCTTCCTGATACGTCTCGCTCATGGCCATAGCCTCCTATCGAGGAACGGAGATTCTATGCAATCATACGCCACAAGGGCATTACAGGCCAGCCCGTAATTACGCGGGGCCCGCTATGGCCCGTAACGGTTCCAATCACCACTGCTCCAAGGCGGGAAACAACTTGATCAGGACAGTCCATCCGCCGCCCAACAGCAGACCGAGGGCGGAGATCCACAGGCACAGGTCCCACGCCTTGCCCGGCGCGATCCGTGCGTCGCAGCGGCGATAGCGGAAATAGAGCGTCGCCCCGGCCAGCATCGGCAACATGATGCCCTGCATCGCGCCGCTGGCCAGGATCAACTGCGTGGGATGACGCATGAAAATGTAGAACGCCAGGCCTACGCTTGGCAACAGAACGCAGAACACGCGAATCCACGCCAGGCGCGACTGTTCGGTCGGCCGGGCGATCCGATAGAGCCGCATTGCGTCGGCGGCCACCCGAGTATGGCCCGCGTTGCCCACGAAGAACGTCGAGTACAGCACGGCAAAGGCCCCGAACAGGAAGACCCATTTGGCCCAGCTGCCGAAGACCTCGACATACATTTGGCTGAGCACCTGGATCATTTGGCTGCCTTCGGGATCGAGCCCTTGGCGATGCAGGACGGTGGCTCCCAGGATATAGAAGGCGACCGTGGCGAAGGTGTAGATCAGCATCGAGACCACGGCGTCCCATCGCATCACGCGCATCCAGCCTTGGGCCCGATAGACCCAGTCCGCCGACTCGTCGCGAGGGCCGGTGAACCGCCCGTAGCCCTTCTCCAGACACCAATAGGGATAGGCGATCAGTTCATTGGCCCCCACGCCGATCAACCCCAACGTGGCCAAGGCCGTGGCCCGGGGACTCTTCGTCAGCCCTTCGACTACCGGCGGCAAGCGAAAACTGAGCCCGTCCTTCAGGTCGGACCAGTGCATGGCCCAGTCGGGCGAAGTTTGCAGGGCCAAAACGTTGAAGATCGTTACCAACGTGAACGCCGCGACCATGACCATCGAAAAGCTCTGGATCAGCCCGTATCGACCCATAACCAGCACCACGATGGTAACGACCGTCGCGATGCTGGCCCAGGTGATGTCGTCGGTCCAGAAGAAGCCGGGCGTATGCCAACCTGGACGCGGGCGACCGATGCGGCGGTCAAGTTCGCTCTGAATATCCTCTTCGCTCGTCCCGTCTTCGCGCAGCTCGGCCGCGATCGGCTTGGCCTCTTGGTCCCACTGGTCCTGCTTGTCCAGAAGTTGATTGAAACTCCCGTCGATCGGCGTGTTCATCGCCAAGGCCTGCCCCACGCCGCCGACGATTGCACCCAACTGGGCCAGACTGACAATAAACATCACGAGCCAATACCAGATCAGCCAGTTGACTCCCCAGCGGGGGCCGGGCACTTCGTTCAGGGCCGCCATGGTTGTCTTGCCGGACGAGATGGCATAGCGGCCGAACTCGACCTGAGCGAACAGCTTGATCACGCAGCCGATGATAATCAGCCACAGCAACCAGAAGCCGGCCTGGGCGCCCGTCTTGGTCGTGGCGATCAGTTCGCCGGAGCCGACGATCGAGCCGGCAATAATAAGCCCCGGCCCCAAACGCCGCAGAATCCCCAACACGGTCTGCGGGGGCGCCTGCACGGTCGTTGTACTGGTCTGGTCCATTTACCGACTCCGTTGCATGAGGAGTCGATCATTGTGACCGATTCAGACCCGGTTTGCAACTTGCTTTGCCCGACCTTGGGAATAGGTAGCGTGGGTCGAGCAGCGAAGACCCACGCGTCAAGAATCCGCAGACACTGCTTTTGCGTGGGTCTTCGCTGCTCGACCCACCCTACGTGCTAAGAGAATGGCAGCCAAATGACCCTATCGTCGCGGGCGATGCCAGCGCGATGTGTGGTGTGCTTTGCGGACCTGAGTGTGCTGCGGCTTGGCCTGGACCGTCTCGTCGGGAACCGGCAGCAACTGCCCATCGACCGGAATGTCCTCTTCCGACTCGATTATCGACTCGATGTCGCCTTCGATGATAGTCTCGCTTTCGACGATCATGCCCGGGTTGGGCGAAAGAATCGAGCCGGCACGAGCGTTCGGGTCGCACTGCCCGTCGCACTGCCCGTTGAACGTGGGACCGCAGTAGTCGTAAGACTCGGCACACATTCGACAACCGCCTGCCACGGCGACCAATACTACCAAACCAAACGCCAACGTCGCACGAATCATCGGACTTGCCTTCGATTAGGGGAAATGGAAGTCAACGCGGATTCCTCTGTGAGAAAGCCCGCGGCAACGCTATATTCGGCCGCAAAGCTTCCCTAACCCGCATCTTTTTCCACAAATGGCGGGAGAATCGCCCCATGCCGGACATCGGCAACGACCAGAACGCACCCCAGGCTACGCAAGTGCCCCAATTTCCGGGCATACCCCGGTTTCCTGGTGTGCTCTGTGCGCTGCTGGCGGTGACAGCGGTCGTTCGATGTTGGGGGATCACCCGGCCGCTGTTGGGGAACTTTGCGACCAAGAACGTCGTCTACGCGATGATTGCCCGGAATTGGGCCGAGGGAAATGCCGATCTCTGGCATCCGACGCTTGATCTGCTCTGCGGCGGGCAACGCGGATGGCACATGGTCGAGTTTCCCGTCTCGGCCTACCTGACCGCCGGCCTATGGCAAACCTTCGGCGGGTCGTTGGACGTCTGGGGTCGGGTAACCGCCGTCGCGTTCAGCCTCGGTTCGGTGGCCCTGCTGTACTCGTTTGTACGCCGACATCATGGGCCAACCGCGGCCATGGCGGCCGGGCTGGCTCTGGCTTTCTCGCCGGTGAGCATCATCTACGGCCAAAGCTTCATGCTCGAGGCCTCGCTCGTCTTTCTCACTCTGGCGACGCTCGACGCACTCGATCGCTGGCTCGGCGAGGGAAGTTCCTGGTGGCTCGTCCTGACCGGCATCTGGCTGGCGCTGCTGTTGCTGACCAAAATCTACATGCTTGTGCTGCTATTGCCGATCGCCGTGATGGTAGCCCGATCGACCCGAGCGCCGCGTCGAACTACTCGCGAAGCCTTGGCCGTCATGTTGCTCGCGGCGATCTCTCCTGCCGTGCTCTGGTACGCGTATGCCTATCAAATCGCCGCGCCGGATAATCCGCTGGCCGAGCGAATCTTCTACTCGATCCGCGAGAGCACTGCCGCTGATCAACTGCCGCACCCGTTGCTCTTCTCGGGCGATTTCTACCGGCAAGTCGTCGACGATCTGGCGGGCGTGGTGCTCACGCCGATCGGACTCGTGCTCATGCTGGCCGGATTGCTCGACCGACGTTGGCGAGAGTACGCGGCCTGGTTGATTGCCATGCTCGTGTTGATGTTGGCCTTGCCGCGGAAGTTCCACGAGATGAACTACTACTACCTGGTCGTGTTGCCGCCGCTGTGCATCCTGATCGGCCTCGGTTGGCAGGTAGTATGGCAGCGCATTCGGCCGGGAAAGTTGGCCCTTGCGATTCTGGCGATTGCCGTCTTGGGGTTCTCGTTGCGCCATGCCGCGGGTCCGGCCTGGACGACTCCCGAGGAAGATCGGCCCGTACTCCGGGCGGCCGCCGCCGTTGAGGAG
>CAYYOX010000226.1:3861-9838 GCA_964473065.1 uncultured Planctomycetaceae bacterium
CTGTTATACTACACGGGCCGAAGCGGTTGGGCGTTGGACCCGAAAATGGATGACTTGCCCGCGGCACTGGAGGATTGTCGCCGGCACGGGGCGCGAGTTGGCGTCGTCATCAACAACGAGATGCCGCCGAGTTATCCGATCCTACGCGAAGGCGACCGGTTTTCCATCTTCCGGCTGACCCCGTCGTTTAGCGGTCGGGCTTGCCCGACGTTTTTCCGGCCGAGGGGGACAGTAATTTCCGCAAAAGAACGTCGGGCAAGCCCGACCGCTAGACGGCTTCCTCTTGCCCTGCACACATCGGCGACGTACGATTGATACGAAAAGGACGTTTCCCCGGGGGCCTACTTACGATAGGAGTGATCATGAAACGACGCGAATTCATTTCCGTAGCGGCCGGCCTTGGCGCCGGGAGCGTGTTGGCTGGCTCGGCAACTCGGGCAATGGCCGAGGATTATCCCAAGGAAGAGATGCTGCAGATCTATCTGTGCGACGAGTGCGGCGCGATGGTCCAGGTCATGCATCCGGGCGAGGCGCCGCTGGTCCACTGTGACGAGCCCATGCATCTGCTGGTCGAGAAGACCGCCGACAAGGGCAAGGAGAAGCACGTGCCGGTGATCGAGAAAGTCGACGGCGGGTACAAAGTGAGCGTCGGCAGTGTGGCCCACCCGATGACCGAATCACACTTCATCACGGCCATCCAACTGATCACCAAAGATTCCGCCTACACAAAGAGCCTCAAGCCGGGCGACAAACCCGAGGCCGTCTTCTGTATCGACGCCGAAGAGGTGACCGCCCGAGCCCACTGCAACCTACACGGCCTGTGGAAGAACACGTAGCTTGTTCAGCGGCACGGCAACAACAGTGGCCGACCGCTACAATTCCCTCACGATCGTCACGCTACGATTCGTGTTCAATTCGTCGACGTATTGCTGCAGGTCGTTCCAAGGTCCTAGTACGGATTCCTGATAGACGCCGCCGGCAGCTACGTAGGCGGACTGATGGTCGGCGCCGAAGGCCATCCGCCGGATGCGAACCCTCGCGTGGGTCAACTCGATCCGATCGGTCACTCGCAGACTGGGGCCGCCTAGGGCCTCGCGTTCCAAGAGGAATTCGAAGGAGCGTTGCAAACGGATCGGCGCTTGTCGTCGTCCGGTAATCAACCGACGCTGCAACAGCCGGCGAATCAGGGACCGACACCAGCGTCCGACGGTTACCATGCCGAAGTGGAAAATCGCCTGTTTCAACGGCGAGGCCGTCTCGAAGCGGGTCCAGTGCAAGGGGGCGTCGACCTGGAGGGATTCGTCCGTCCGCTCGATGGATCGCGGCAGATCGTGCATCTGCGAGACGGCCACTTTACCCCGGGTAGTTTCCGCGATCAGTCCGGCATCGGTCACCGAAACGCCGCCCGCGGAGAAATGTTTGAACACACCGCCGCGAGCTGCCGAGATCAGCGTATGCGTGGTCTCGGTGCGTCGTACCATGAGCGCGGCTTGCGGGAAGAACTGAGTCGCGGCGGCCGGCGGTTTGTCTTGGATCCGACGGGTCGGCTTCCAATCGACGTAGGCCTCGATCAAGCTGGACAGGCGATGGGCAAACATCCGGTCGTCGTCGAAGCAGGCCTGCTTTCCCCCGACCATGGCTCGGAGCAGTCCGTCGGCCAAATCGGCCGCGTCGGCGTTCTCGGCGGCCAGCAGTTCCATGCCGTGGGGGTAGAAATGGTAGGTTCCTCGGCTGCCGTATTCCCCGCCATAACTTCCGTCGGGGTGCAGGAATTGCCGGGCAAAAGCCACCGCGCGGCGAATCGGTTCGTCAAGACGCCCGTCCTCGGTCAGCCGGCGGAGCTTGGCCAGACACTCGATCGTGACGGTCTGGTAGCCCGGATCGGCCCCGCCGTATTCCTCGAACCACCCCTCGTCGCTTTGCCAATCCAGCGCGCGATCGATTCTTGCCCGGGCCGCGTCGAAGTATTCTTGCTGCTCGGTAATCTGTCCCACTCGCCAAAGCCCCAGCGCGGCCAAGGCTTGGTGGTTGGCCAGATGTCCCGACTCATCGTGCCGGATCAGCCATCGCGATCTCTTCGTTAGCCAACGACACAACTTCGGATCGTCGAGTTCCAGGACCTGGTACGCCCCGGCCACGGCCTGGAGCGAAAAGACGGCCGCCCCCAAGGCTCGCTCGAACGGATAGTAGTCGTCGCAGGAGCCGGTCCAGTGGCTGCTTTGGGCCGTGAAACGCGTGGCGGCAATGGCCAGTTCGCGAACCCGGGCGTTTCCTTGCCAACGATTGCCGGGCAGCCGCGTGGCGTAGATCAAGGCCAGCGGCAGGACCCCTTCCTGGTACATCTGCGACGGGAAGCAGGCCGTGCGATAGTGCCAGTATTGACGATCGAGACAGCCGTAGGTCGCCCGATACGGATTGCGATCCACGGCCCCCAGTAGCCGCGGAATCTGGGCCAAGGCGGCGCCGAGGTAGAGATTTCGCAGTTCCGGGTCGCGCCGCGTTTGCCCGGGCGCCGCATGGCTTGACCTGGTCGCGCCGAGTTGCCGAGCCGAGAGAGAAACGCCCGTGCCCGGCACGAAGAAGTCGCGAGTTTCCATTCCCGCCAAACGATCGGTTTGGTCCGACATCGGTCTACCCTCGACATTTTAACGGCGGTGATGGGCCACGATGATCTCGGCCAGCAGGCCCAACATGCAGGTCATGAAACCGGCCGTCAGCACAACGATATCCGATTCCTGCATGCTTCCGGTCAGCGCGAAACTGGCCGCGCTCTTGGCCAACCCCGCCAGGATCATCAGCCCGGAAAGGGGCAAAAACACTTTCAAAGGGCGAAAATATAACACCATGCGCAACACCGTGCTGAGGTAGGCGGCCGTATCTTTGATGGGATGAAACTTACTGCGGCCAATCCGCGGCTTGTACTCGGTCGGCACGTACTTGACCGAATAACCGTTGGTCAGGAAGGCCAGCGTCATGGTGGTCACGCAACTGAACCCGTCGGGTACGACCCAAAGCCATCGCAGCATTTCCTCTCGCTTGAAGGCCTTCAGACCCGTGTTCAGGTCGACGCTCTTGTGGCCGTGCAGATAGCAGGCCAGCTTGCGAATGAACCATTTGGCCGGACGTCGCAGCCAAGGCAGCGTGCCCTGTTCGCTGGTCCGTGCGCCGTTGACCTGATCGAAGGCGGGGAAATGCTTGAGCATTTCGGGGATCGTCTCGGCCGAGTAGGTCCCGTCGGCATCGAGCATCACGACGATCTCGCCGCGCGCTTCCCGGATACCAACTTTTCGAGCCGCGCCCGCACCGCGTTGCCTTGGACAGCGGATCACGCGCAGGGGACAGTCCCACGAGGATCGGGCAAATCGCTCGGCCCGCTCGACGGTCGCATCGGTCGAGCCGTCGTCGACCACCACGATCTCGTAACGGATCGATTCGGCCGAGAGGACCTCGACCAACTCGCAGAGGACCTGCTCGATGGCTTCCTGCTCGTTGTAGGTCGGCAGCACCACGCTGAGCTGCCACTGGGGGACGGCTTGCGTGGCCGACGCGGTAATGACTTGGGTTTGCCAACCTTCCATGGTCCGACTCCACGTGGGGAAATCCGAATGACGAATGACTACGAGATGGTTCCCCCCCCCTTTCGTCATTCGTGCTTCGTCATTATTCTACACGTGGGTCTTATACCACACCCGGCCGCTGGGCTCCAACGCCAGTCCGGTTTTTCGGAGTGGAAAAAGGGGACTGGCTCCGAGCATCAGTAGATGCAAAACCCACCGGAAATCTTCCCGGCTCGGTGCCTGTCCCCCTTTTCCACGGCCCTCGCAACGTCTGCTGGCCGAAAAATGGGCCAGACCCCGACTTTGGCCTCGGAAAACCACGCCTTTCGCTGCTCAGGAACATGCCACGGGCCGGATTTTTCTGGCAATTGCCGGTTGCCTTCTCGTGCCTCAAGCACGGGCTCGGCAGGGTAACTCGCCATAAGTCGTTGCGCGGCAACGTGTTAGGAGTGTTGCAAGGCGATCGAAAGGCGATCTGCCGCCGGGTTTTCAAGGTGTCGCCGAGAATTAAGAAATCGTGGTTGACAGGCTGGCTTCAGTTCAATAACAATTGGTGGATGGACTGGGAATGCCAAGGGTTGGGTTCCCGAGTGGAAGTAGAACCTGTAGCTGTTTGGGCTGTCGAGGATTGTCTTATGTTAATCAATACTGAACATTCACCTGTTCCGCTTGCCGAGCCAAGCCTGACCGGGACCGTCGAACCGGTTGAAATGTTGATCTTTTCCGGAAGTTGTGTTGCCCAACTCGAAAAAGTCGACGACGAAGACGACGACTTCGATGATTTCGACGACGACGACTTCGACGATGATTTCGACGACGACTTCGACGATGACTTCGAGGACGATGATCTGGACGGCGACGATCCGGACGATGACGACGACGATTCGGACGATGACGACTTCGACGCCAAGTTGTAGTCTCGCGGGCCGGTGGTAGGCCGGTTTTCTTTTCGCCCCGGCGAGCATCTCCACCGTGTGCTTGCCTCGGTCGCGTGCAGATTCAACTCCCCTCTCCCTTTGGGAGAGGGGCAGGGGGTGAGGGCATAGGAGAGACGTTTCTCGGTGAATCACCCTCGCCCTAACCCTCTCCCAAAGGGAGAGGGGACCAATTTGCAAAAGTTTATATCCAGGGAGCTATCCATGCAAGAGCTGGCCGCGAGGATCGTACAGGCATCTGATGTCATTCGCCAAAAATGGTCCGAAACACCCCGGGTGGGGATCATTCTGGGCACCGGTCTGGGAAGCGTTGCCGGACAGATCGAGACCGACGTCGAGATCGATTACGAGGAAATCCCGCATTTCCCCCACTCGACCGTCGTCGGACACACGGGCCAACTGGTATGTGGCAAGCTGCATGGCGTGCCAGTGGTGGCCATGGAAGGGCGTTTTCACGCTTACGAAGGCTATTCGCAGCGTCAGATCACCTTTCCGGTGCGTGTGATGAAGGCCTTGGGGGCCAACCTGCTGATCGTTTCGAACGCCTGTGGCGGAATGAATCCGCAGTATGGCCTGGGCGATATCATGGTCATCGAGGACCACATCAACCTGATGAACGGCAATCCGCTGATCGGGATCAACGACGACGACCTGGGCCCCCGCTTTCCCGACATGTGTCAGCCGTACGACGAGACACTGATCCAACGGGCGTTGGAGATCGCCCGACGCGAGAACTTCGCGGCCCACAAGGGCGTCTACGTGGCCGTCACCGGGCCGAACCTGGAGACCCGGGCCGAGTATCGGTTCCTGCGCACGATCGGGGCCGACGTGGTCGGCATGTCGACCGTCCCCGAGGTGATTGTGGCGGTCCACGCCGGCATGCGCGTGCTGGGCCTCTCGATCGTGACCGACCGATGCCTACCCGACGCCCTGAAACCGGCCAACATCAACGAGATCCTCGCCACAGCGGCGGCAGCCGAGCCAAAACTCTCGAAAATCGTCCTAGGCATCATCGAAGCCGAAGCCTAGCCGCTTGCGGCTTTGCAGGGCGGGGGAAGAAGGGAAGGAAAAAAGGGAAAGAAGGAAAAGGGGAAAAAGCAAAGAAGAAGATAAGGGGGAAAAGGAAAAAAAGGCCGTTCGTAGCGAGGCATGTAAGTAAACAATAATCACGCAAAGGCGCAAAGACGCAGAGAAGAGAAGGAAGAAAAGTAGTTGTTTTCAAAAGATTACGTCGCCACAGCATTCCTGCCCTCTTATTAACCTTCCAATACGGCCCTTTCTTCAACGCCCAAAGCAACCCCCATTTTCCCTTTCTTTCTTCTTTTTCTTCTTTGTTTTTTCCCCTTTTCCTCCTTTCCCTTTTTTCCTTCCCCTTTTTCCTCCCCGTCAGCCCCACCATCATTCCCACCCCCCGGGATTGAAAAATCGGCCCCGGCGCGGTCTACTGGTAGTTTCCCCCTAGTGAAGCCTTGCCCGATAGGTAAC
>CAYYOX010000227.1:0-9832 GCA_964473065.1 uncultured Planctomycetaceae bacterium
CGTGGTACGACACGGTCCGGTTCGCCAACTGGCTGCACAACGGACAGCCGACCGGAGCGCAAGGTCCAAGCTCTACGGAGGACGGGGCGTATGACATGTTGCTTGGGGCCAGTGTGGTCCGCAAACCGGGCGCGCGGGTCTTTCTGCCCAGCCAAGACGAGTGGTACAAGGCGGCCTACTACAAGGGCGGCGGGACCAATGCGGGATATTGGGATTACCCGACCCAAAGCGACACGCCCCCAACTGCTGAAGGGCCTGCGGGCACGGACATGACCAACGGCTCGACCAACGGTTACGAGGGCAGCTGGGCCGACCCAACGTACTACACGACCGAGGTAGGATCGTATGAAGCCAAACCGTCTGATAGCGCTTACGCCACATTCGACCAGGGCGGTAACCTCTGGGAGTGGAACGAGGCGGACATACACGGTGACGGCTCAAAGCGTGGCGAGCGGGGCGGCGCGTTCTACCCCGGTGTTGACAACCAGCACGCCTCGTACCGCGGCCACTACCTCCTCGGCAGTCCGGCGGACGAGAGCTTCATGCTCGGGTTCCGCGTGGCAAGTATCTCGCCGATCCCCGAGCCGGGCAGCCTGGCGATGCTGACGGGGCTGGCTTTGACGGGTTTACTATACTGGTGGCGAAGACGCGCCTGACCTTCACCCTTTACCATCCCCACCGGCCGGGCCGCCCCAAGAAGCGTCCCGGCCGGCTCTCATTTCCTATGGCCCACCCCCGGCCTCTCTCCCAAAGGGAGAGGGGAGGTTGAATTTGCATTTTGCAAAAGACCAGTTACTAAAGAACAATACGGGCCAAATTGATCAGGCGTGGGCCGAAGGCAGACAGAACGAAGAGTCGGCCTTTGTGCTTCCTGAACTCAATCCGTGTTTCATCCGTGGCTAAACAATCCCGAGAACGGTTACTCCGAATTAATCAACAGGAACTAGCTAGCTCGACTCCTCTTCGCCGGTTTGGTCATCTTGCTCCTGCTGAGAATACTGCCCGCAGCACCAGGCTAGGCGTCCCAATAGGCGGAAGTAGATCATCAGCGCGGCAACGAACAGCGGGGCCAGCAACGGGGCCATTTCCAATCCGCCGAGAGCCGCCAGGGAGCCGACGGCCGCGGCGAGCATCGCCGTCTCAACGTAAAACAGGCCCCATGCTCGCCATACTTTGAAAAGACTCTGCCAAACGATCACCGAAAACGGGTTCAAGGAAAATCCCGTTTCCAACATCGACAGCAAGACGATCGGCGCCAGCACTACCAAGCTCGCCGGCAAGAGTGGGCCTAACAGGATTTCACGCGAGCCGAACGCCCAGGCAAGACACCCCACCGGAATCGCACTGAGGCAAACGCTATTGATCAGGAAAAACGCATCGGTGACCCAATCGATGAATACCGCATCAGGCCAATTCTCCACTTGGTCGTAGCCGTACGCCGTGTCGGTGAAGATGGCCAGCATGGCGCCGCAGATCGCGGCGAGGCAGACCATGCCCACGATGCCTACTACGCCCAAGAGCACTATGGCAAACGTCAGGTTCGCGAGGTCACGATGCGAACCGGCCTCTAGCGCCACGCCGACGAGAAACAAAACAATGGCGCTGAATACCGACAAGACGACCCACTGTGTCCACGAATTGGAGTAGAACGGGAACGTGTAAACACCGGAGAAAAACTTCCATCGCGGGGGCGCATGGGAGAAACGCGTACTTCGCCGATTGCGCCACTTCTGCTGCGCCAGATCGCGACGCCTCCGCGAGGCAAAAACAAGTTCGGCCTTGGACCCTTGGTTCGGCTGAGACACTTCATACGGTTGGCCGGCTTCCTCGCGCGGGTCGTACTTTCGCTCCGGCTGACGCGGCGAGGGGACGGTGAACCGTTTGTCGCAATCCGGGCAAACGATCTGTTGACCCACCTGGTCTCTGGTTGGATGCAAGCGAGTGTCGCACACGGGACACACAGCCAGCACGTACTGCTCTTGCTCTTCATCGCGCTGATCCTTTTCGCGGATACGATACTGGCCCACCCGCCCTGCGCTTTCGTCGGCAGCGAGGTCCGCCGACCAGAGGTCGAGGTCTCGCTCGACTTGCTTCTCTGGCGCCGGCGGCACTGTCAACGGCACGCGGCAATCGGGGCAAACGGCTTGCTCGCCCACCTGCGCTTCGCTGAACTTCATCATCGTGTTGCACGTCCGGCAATGCACGGGGAAATACGTCTGCTCAACCTCGGCCTCTGGTCGACGGACCTCATCGTCGGCCAAGGCGTACTCGTCCACCGCGTCGCTCGAAGCGGTCTTGTGCGATTCAGACTCCGGCGGTTCCGGCGGCAATACGAAGGTTTGCGTATCGCAGTCGGGGCAGTTGATCGGTTGGCCCAACTGATCCGCCGTGGCGTGGATTCGCGTGTCGCAGGTCGGGCAAATCACCAGGATGTAGGAGGGCCGGTCCGACGCGGCTGAGGATGCCCGATCGTCAATCGTGTACATCTCGCGGGGCCCGTCGTCGCGGGATTTCTCCGGCACGCGGAAGGCAAACTGACAGCGAGGGCAACGGCGCCGTGTTGCCGCCAAGGCCGCCGGCGCTTTCAGCCGTTCAAAACACTGAGGACATCGCAGTCGGATCGTCGACTCGTCGGCTTGCGTCATTCGTTCCCTCCCGAAAGAAAACGTGGGCCATGCTTCAGCATAACCTACCGAGCGGAATCTGCATAGCGATGCCACAGCTCATCGCCCTGCTTGCCCAAAACGTCGCAGTAACGGCGGATCAGTCGGTCGAGACTCTCCCGGTCGGCGGCCTCGAAACGGAAGGTCAGGGCTGCTTCGGTTACGGAACTTCGGACCAGGGCCCAACCCTCGGGAAATTCGACCCGTACGCCGTCGATGGTCACCTGAGGATGCTTTGCCCAAGCTTCTTTCACCCGGTCGATGATCGCTTGCCGGCCGGATAGGTCGACTTGCAGCCGCAGGTCGGGCGTCATGCAGACCTTGGGACAAGCCTGACGAAGTTCGCTGGACGAACGGCCGGATCGGGCCAAGAAGTCGATCATTCGGCAAGCGGCATAGAGCCCGTCGTCGCCGCCGTCGAGTTCGCCGAAGAAATAATGCCCGCTGATCTCGGCCCCAAACTTAGCCCCCGTCTGCAACATCCGCGTACGAATGAAGGCGTGTCCGCTCCGCTCGGTGACCGGTTCCGCGCCGATGGCTCGGGCCGCTTCGGGCACCCGATCGGAGAATTTCAGGTCGTAGACGAACCGCTGATCGTCCAACTCAGGGCCGAAACTCTGCAGCAAGGCCCAGGTGGCCTGCTCGGGCGAGAAGGGCGCTGCCTGGTTGTCGACAAACGCGACCCGATCGCCGTCCCCGTCAAAGGCCATGCCCAGGTCGGCCTGCTCGCGGCGAACGGCCTGTTGTAATTGCTCCAAATAACGAACCCGTGAGCAGTCGGGACTCTGGCCGCCAAAATCATCCTTCACCGTATCGCGAACGGCCGAGAACTCGACGCCGGGAAAGACGGCCTCAAGGCATGGCACGCCGCGTCCGGCCCAGCAACCGAACATCGGATCGACCACGACGCGTAGCGTGCCGGTGGATGTCCACACAGACTTCAGCCATGCGACGTAGTCCGGTCCGATATCTTGCACCTCGGGCAAAACGTCCGGCTTACAGTCGGCCGGCGGTTCGGTCGATTGCTCGAGTGCTTGGACGTCCTGCTCGGTGGGCGGTTGGTTGCCGAGTATCCACTTCAGCCCGTTGATCGGGGCCGGGTTGTGC
Source organism: uncultured Planctomycetaceae bacterium (assembly GCA_964473065.1). Taxonomy (GTDB): domain Bacteria; phylum Planctomycetota; class Planctomycetia; order Pirellulales; family Thermoguttaceae; genus CAYYOX01. The sequence continues at coordinate 3,771 of CAYYOX010000227.1, forward strand.
GAAGCCGTCACGATCGCGCAGCCGGCCGCCTCGAAGTGCCGCTTGGCAAAGTAGACCATCGGCGTGGGAAGCTGTCCCAGCGAGATCACTTGGGCGTTTGCCTCGATCAGCCCGGCCGCGAGCGCTTCGAGAAACTTCGGCGTGGAATCGCGCACATCGCCGCCGACCACGAATGGTCCCTTGCCGGCCACCTCTCGGCCAAGGTGTCGGCCCCAGTTTCGATAGAGCTCGGGGCTAAGCTCGGCGGTCGCGTTGCCTCGGATGTCGCACGGTTTGTAGATGCTCACACGTAGCCTCGCTGGTGCAACTGATCGCGGAAACGTCCAAACAGTTCCTCGTAACGATCCGCCTTCTGGTGATTCGGAGTAAACGTCTTCTCGATACGAACCATCCGCTCGGTCGCTTCGTCCAGTCGGTCGTAAAACGTTCCGGCGGCGGCCAGAATAGCGGCGCCGAAGGCCGACTCGCCGCACGCCGGCCGATGGATCACACGGCCGGTCGCGTCCGCGCGGCATTGGGTCCACACATCGCTACGGCTGCCGCCGCCCGTGCTGAAGACTTCGCCGCCGGTGGTCTGGGCCACTTGATCGAGGACCTCGTAACCGAGTCGTTCGACAAACGCCACGCCCTGCAAGCAGGCCGCGTAATGCAGCGTCGGGTCGTCCGTCTCGGGAACCGCGAAGCCTTGGGCCGTCTCGCAAAGAAAAGGAAACCGCTCGCCCGTGCGGGCCAAGGGATAGGCCAACATGTCGACCGGCAGGCAGGCTTCGGCGGCGGAATCCATGGCTTTCGGATCCACCTCGGGGAAGAACCGCCCGATCCACTGGCAACCCGTGTTACCGGCCGCCCCGGGCAACCACAGTCCGCCGGGTAGCTTGTGGCTGTAGATCAGCCCGTCCGGATGCCGGCAAATCTGGCGGCTAAGGCCTTTGAACACGAGCGTGGTGCCCAGCGTGGTGTTATAGTCACCGGGCCGTCGGATGCCGGAGGCCAGACAGGCGGCCGTCCCGTCAGTGGCGCCGGCCACCACGGGCAAGCCTTTTGGCAAACCGGTCTGCCCGGCCGCTTCGTCACAGATCACCCCGATCTTGGTTCCCGGCGAGACGATCGGCGGCAAGCGATCGGCTGGGCCGAGCAACTGGGCGATCCAAGCGGGCCAACACTCGTCGACCAGATCGTAGCCCGTCTTCAGGGCGTTGCTGTAATCGGAAGCGGCCGGTTGCCCCGTGAGGCACTGGACCAGATAGTCGGCCTGATGAACGAATCGGGCCGTCTTGTCGAAGACCTCCGGTTCGTGGTTCTTCAGCCAAAGGATTTTGGCCAAGGCAAACGACGAGCCGAACCGATAGCCCAGCTTTTCGCAGAACTCGCCGGCTGCGGCGTTGATCGTTTGGGCCTCTTCCGTGCCGCGCGGATCGTTGTACATCAGGGCCGGCCGCAAGGGATACCCGACCCGGTCCAATGCAACCAGGGTGCCCGAGGTCCCGGCGACGGCCACGGCCGTGATCCGATTTGCCACCTCGCCCAATGCCGCGGTCGCCTGACAGGCGGCCTGCCACCAAGCCTCGGGAAGTTGCTCGTGGCAATCGGTATTGCAAGAGATGACGCGTTCGTCGAACTGCACGGACGCTTCGGCTGCCATAAGGCCCGTTTCCGAAACGGCCATCGCGCGAACGCCCCCGGTGCCAACATCAATGCCGAGGAACAGCTTTTCTTCAGACATGTTCACCAGGGAGGTCCGCCGACCGGAGGTCGAGGTCGTCCGTGACGCGTGACTACCGGATGCGGCTTTGATCGATCGGTTCTCCGCCGGCGCGGGTTCCCAAACTCGTGTGAACGTTCGGGTCCATGTTGAAGCGGAACATTCGGGCCGAACCGTCGCACAGCGCGCCGTGCCATCCGCTGCTGTGGGCGCTGCCGAACTGCAGATCCTTGATTTCTCCCTCCACATCTCGCCGCGCCCGACCGGCGGTGAAACGAATCGTGTCGTTCACATCGCCGGAAAAGGCGCTGAAGTCGTCGCCCGGGTCATCTTCCGGATTCGTATTGCCTTCGGCCGTAGTCACCCCTTCGTAGAACCGGGGATCGATATACTTCTCTCCGACCAGGTAGGTGTTGCTCAGTCCGTCACGGATATGTGCCGGCAGGACTTCGCTTCGGGTGTAGATAATGCCGTTGCACTTTGCCAGGTCGGCCGGCCAACTGTAGGAATCGGCTTCGTCAAGGCTCTCTGGCCCGCCGCCGGAATCGACGAACACGAAGCTGCCGCCGTTTGCGGCATAATCGGTTTGGGCCATCTGGGTGATCGGGCCGGTCGTCTCCCTGGGATTCTGGCGCTCCGGCAGCACTTCGAACAGATCGGCCCGACGCCGACTCGGACAGATCAATCCGGCCGCCGGCGTCTTCAGTCGCAAGGCGCTACCCAAAGCGAGCCTGTCGTCCGGGTCGTTGGGGATGGTTCCCGGCATACCCAAGTCGCGCAAATCCTTCTGTTCGATGTAGGGCAGGATGTTGTAGATCCAACCGCCGGGCTGTTTTGGAGTAACGCCGCGCGTGGGCAGCCCGACCCAATCACCGCCCCAACCGCCGGTGGGAAAATAGCCGAGCTTCGATTCGTGCTGGGCACACGCGTTGGCCAGTTGCTTCAGGTTGTTCAGGCAAGCAGTCTTGCGTCCCGATTCTCGCGCCATCTGCACGGCCGGCAACAACAACGCCACCAACGTGCCAATGATCGCGATCACCACCAGCAACTCGATCAGCGTAAAACCTCTTCGCTTTCGCAGAAACATATCGCACCTCTTCAATGGTATCAAGTAGCCCCAGATCGAGGGAGCCCTCAGCCCTATGATCGAAGCAGCCCTTCAGCCCCCGGGCAAACCTGATTATAGCCGAGATCCGTCTGCCGAACAAGCGAATTTGCGGCCCAGTCTTGCCATTCTCTGCAAAGCCGCAAGCGGGCTGGCAAGCGGCCTATTTGGCGAGGATGGTGAACATGACGTGCCATCCGCTGCCGTCGCTGTCCCCTTTTTCCACGCTGCTGGGCAATTGGACCGACTGCTTGCCGACGGAAGTGTCATTTGTTAGCTTGGATCTTCTGCCTATTCGAGCAAGCCTAATCAAGTTGTCGCCACACGAGGAGAAGATTTTCATGGGGAAACAAGGGCTGATCATCGCCGCCTCTGCCGGCGCGGATATCGGTTGGATTGACTGGACCGTTATCGTTCTGTACGTGGTGGGTATCGTGGCCTTGGGCTGCTGGGCCGGGTGGCGACGGAAGTCGACCGAGGGGAGTGGATACTTCCTGGCCGACAAGTCGTTGACCTGGCCGGTCATCGGGCTGGCACTCTTCTCGACCAACATCTCGACGATCCATCTGGTCAGCTTGGCCCAGGCCGGCCACGACACGGGGTTGGCGATGGGTAATTTCGAGTGGATGGCGGCCTTCACGCTGATTGCACTCTCGCTGTTCTTCGCGCCGTTCTACATCCGCTCGAAGGTGGCCACGTTGCCCGACTTCCTCGAGAAACGCTACTGCCGCCCCTGCCGCGATTGGTTCGCCGGCATCTCCATTCTCTCGGCCGTCTTCATCCACCTGGGATTCTCGCTCTACACGGGGGCCGTCGTCCTGGAGGGCTTTCTGCTGGAAGGCGTGGTGGAGAACCCGGAGAGATTTCGCCTCGTGACGATCATCGCCATCGCAAGCCTGACCGCGCTGTACACGATCATCGGCGGGCTGATGGCCGTCGTATTGACCGAGTCGATCCAGACGATCGTGCTCTTGATCGGCTCGATTTGTATCACGGTTTTCGGGTTCATCGAGCTGGGCGGCTGGGATTTCCTGGCCGGTTGGGAATCGCTGCAAGCGACCATGGCCGATCTGGTCATCGAGAACGCCGACGACCCGGAACTGGTCAGTAAGTATTCCGAACACCTCTCGGTGATCCGCCCGCACGGTGATACGTCCGACTTGCCCTGGTACTCGGTCCTGCTGGGCTATCCCGTATTAGGTCTGTGGTATTGGTGCGCCGACCAGACGATCGTGCAGCGTGTGCTGGGTGCCAAGGACGAGAACCACGCCCGGATCGGGCCGCTGTTCGCCGGCTTCATCAAGATCCTACCCCTGTTCATCTTCGTATTGCCCGGGACGATCTGCCTGGCACTGATCCACCAGGGCAAACTTCCCGCCCTGCCGCTGACTGCTGCTGGGGAAACGAATTCGGAACAGACGCTCAGCTTGATGATCACCAACCTGCTGCCGGTCGGCCTGAAGGGGCTGATGGCCGCCGCCTTGCTGGCCGCCTTGATGAGCACCGTCTCGGGCGCCTTGAACTCGATCGCCACGCTGTTCAGCTACGACCTGTTCAAGCGTTGGAAACCCGAGACGTCGGACCGCAGCCTGGTGACGATCGGCCGCGTGGTGACATTCCTGGCCATGTGCGCGGCCATTGCCTGGTCGCCTCACGTCGCGCACTTCGGCAGCATCTTCGAGGGGATCAACAAAGTGATCGGCTACGTAGCGCCCCCGGTGACGGCCCTGTTCATTTGGGGCGTCTTTTGGCGACGCATCTCCGGCACGGCCGCCCTGACCACGGCCTGGTTCGGCACCCTGCTGGGCATGGTCGTCTTCTGCTTCGACTTCCAAGGTTATCTCACACACTATGAAGAAATGTTCGACTTCCACATCCCGTTCTTGATGATTCCCGTCTACCTGTTTATCACCTGCTCGATCGTGCTGGTGCTATGTTCCTACTCGCGCAAGGCGACGATCGCGTTGGGCGGCGTCGGCTTGATCTTCGGGCTGGCCGCCGTCGGGGACGTTTGGGTGACCGGACTCGATTGGCTGCGGGACCCTGCCGGCGGATACTTTCCTTACGCGGCCTGGATACTGGTCCCCTCGTTCCTTGTGACGGCCAGTTCCGTCGTCTTGCTGTTCGTCTGCACCTTGGCGGCCCCGCAACCCGTGTCCGAAGAAGCGGACAGTTTGGTCTGGAAAAGCCCGCTAGAACCGCTCCGCGGCGACTCCTGGCGAGGCATCGGCAACTACCGCCTAGTAGCCGCCGCCTTGTTTGTGGTGATGGCAGCCTTGTATTGGGCGTTTGCGTAGGGCCGGCAGCGCTCGGCAGCATATTACCTGTTACGCTTGCCCAAGATCGGAGTTGGCGATGACAACGACACCGGATGCGAATCCCCAGGAGAACGAAGTTCCGGGTCGCTCGCGGATGCTTGCCGCGTGTAGTGTGGTGGCGGGGTTGTTGACGCTTGTTTTGGGATTTCTCGTCTGCGGGATGGGGTATGGGTTTGCCAATGCTACGGCCGGCGGGACCGGCGCGGCCGCCATGTGCGTCGGGCTGTGGATGGTGCTGGCCGTAAGGGGTGTGGCGAGAAGACGCCCCACGACGTTTCTCGGACTCGGGCTGGCCTGGGTATGGCTGGTCGGCCGTATCGTCGTTGATTTCCCGGCCACGGCGATCACGGCGGTCGTTCTCGGGGGACTGATCGGCGGGCCCATCCTGCCACTCGCGTTGGCTTGGGTCGTTTTGATGTGCTTCGGTGGATTGGGCGCCGGATTCCGTATGATCGGGGTCTATCGTGGTCGGGCTTATCAACGGCCGACGGCAAGAACTCGGGTCTGGATCGGCATCGGCGTTCGGCTCGGCCTGCTGGTTGCCGTCACGCTGGCGGTGCCGCCATGGCTGTGGTCGATGCGTGGGAGGACCATCGCGGAGTTGGCCGAGGAATACGCGCAGCCCGAGGGCGATGCACGACCCCGAGCCGAGTTCGGGGCCTGCACGGTGACTTTCCTGGGATATGAATTGACCCGACACGGGGCCGAGAAAGCCTCGACGGAGGATCAGCGGCAGGAGATCTGCCGGCTCAACCTGGCCGGCGCCTTGGCCGACCTGGAATCCATTGCCGCGGCGGGGGCAAAGTACGTTCGTGTCGGCGCCTCAGGCGATCATCTGCTCGCCACAAACGAAGCCCCGACAAACGAAGACCAGGAGAAACTCGATGACCAGTATATGGAAGCCGTCGATCGCACCGGCATTCCCTTGGTCCTGGTC
>CAYYOX010000228.1:0-1525 GCA_964473065.1 uncultured Planctomycetaceae bacterium
ACTTCCGATTCAGGACTTTCGCACCGTAGGTGATACTCCGATCGATCGGCCAAGTCCAAACTTGATCGAAACTATCCACACAATGCAGCGGCGACAAGCCTGGATGCGCGACCTGCTGATCGAAGACGGGCACGAGAGGCTGGACTTTGTCGGCAGCGGGAAACGCATCCGCAATTTCAAATCGCTTGCCCAGCGAATCCGACAGAAGCTGGACCTGGATGCTGATTGGGCCGAATCGTTCGGCACGTGGAAAGATGCGCTGCGAATGTTGAGACTCGCAATCGACCGAATTGGCATCTTGGTCTTCAACAACAGCTTCGTCGGTGTGAACAATCATCGCAGCCTCGATCCGGAGGAGTTTCGTGGATTCGTGTTGTGCGATCCATACGCACCCGTGATCTTTGTGAACTCGGCCGACTCGAAGTCGGCCCAGATGTTTACGTTAGCCCACGAGTTGGCTCACGTTTGCCTTGGTACGAATGGGCTGTTCAATCTCATCAACATGATGCCGTCGAACGACGAGGCTGAGCGCTTCTGTAACCGCGTCGCCGCCGAGTTCCTGATACCCGGTTACAAGCTGACCGAACGCTGGGATGAAGCCAAAGCGACAAGGCAACCCTTTCAGACAGTCGCTCGCTGGTTCAAGGTCAGCCCGGTCGTGGCCGCTCGTCGCGCACTCGAGTTGCGACTGATTACAAAGCCGGAGTTCTTTCTGTTCTACGAAAGGGACAAGGAGGACTGGCAACGGAAAAAGGCGGAGCAACGAAAGAAGAAAGGCGGAGGGAACTTCTACAGTACGCAAGACGTTCGCTTGGGCCGGCGTTTTGCAAGTGCCGTGGTCCAGGCGGCCCGCGCCGGGCGCATTCTTTACCGCGAAGCATACCAGTTAACGGACCTGAAGGGCGACACGTTTAGCCGCTACGCGGACATCGTCTCTAGTAGGATAAAGGATGAACGCCAATAGACGGTACGTCTTGGACGCCAACGTTTTTATCGAAGCGCACCAAAAACACTACAGCTTCGACATCTGCCCCGGCTTCTGGAAGGCTCTCGTCGCCCAACACGCAGGAAGGCGTGTTGTTAGCATTGATCGAGTACACGACGAACTCACTGCCATAGATCCAGAGCTCACAGAGGCAGACGATGTCTTGAAGGATTGGGCTGAGAATACGGCTCCAAAGGAATTCTTCAAGCAGACTAAGGATCAGGCAGTGATTGACATGTTCGCCGACATGGTGAGATGGGTAAACTCCGAGCCGCAGTTCCGTCGCGCTGCCAAAGCAGAGTTCTTGACCGTTGCGGACGGCTGGGTCATCGCGTATGCCAAAGTCAACGCGCTGACCGTTGTCACTCACGAAGTGCATGCACCCGATGTGCAAAAGAAAGTCCCCATGCCCAACGTCTGCCTCGAGTTCGACGTCGATTACGTCAATACGTTCGAAATGCTCGAAGACCTCAAGGTGAAGTTCATTCTGAGCACCAAGCGGCGGCAAGCAAAATGAACTGATCGGGACTTCTAATCAGT
>CAYYOX010000228.1:1625-4660 GCA_964473065.1 uncultured Planctomycetaceae bacterium
TTCTGAGCACCAAGCGGCGGCAAGCAAAATGAACTGATCGGGACTTCTAATCAGTCGTCATGGCGATTTGGTGGGCGGAGCCCACCCTACGGCAACTCCTCAACCGGTAGCACGATGACGTTGTCGTACCAGGCGGGGACGACGTGGGTGCGTAGGCCGATCGCGCCGTTTAGGATCGGCTTCGGGTCGGTGAAATCGATGCGCAGGCCGCGGTCTTTGTCGGCCGAGGGGTGCATGCGGTCGAACCAGACGCGGATCCTCGGGCCTTCGGCCGCGATGCGGATCTGGTTCCAGACGCCGGGCACGACCTTGCAGTCGAGTTGCGCCAGGTCGAACTTGGCCAGCGGTTGCCAGTTGTTTTCGATCTTGCCCAGGTAAAGGTTCTTCGTGTCGAAGCCCACGTAGTAGCCGTGCATCTGGTCGTTGCCGGGGCCCGGCTCGGTGGTGCGGAAGAGCAGTCCGGCGTTGCTCGCGTCGCCCTTGAGCATCACGACGGCCTCTAGCACGTAGTCGGTCCAGGCCTCGTCGCCGGCGATCATTTTGGCGGTCGGTTCCAGGTCCAGCACGCCGCTGAAGCCTTGTCCGGCGCCGCCGTATTTCTTCCAACCGGCAGGGACGACCGATGTCGGGACTTTCTTATCCTGGAAATCGTCGAAGAACATGGCCCGGCTTTCGCCCGTGGTGTAGCGGCGGATGGCCTCGGCCTCGGCCAAGGAGACGGGCGTGGCGTCGGGCCACATCAGCCCGCACCAGGGGAACGTCGGCTCGGGCGTGTCGTTCGGCGTGTCCCAGTACCAACGGCAGTTCGAGTTGCCGACCATCAGTTCCCAGCAGAGATAGACGCCCGGCACATACTTCCCGGCCGCCTTGCGACCTTCGAGCCAGTGGATCACCTCGACCGGCTCGCCGCTGCTGGGCCGCGGGGCGAACCATCGGGCCCCCGCCTCGGTAAACACGGCGCCCTTTTCGGGGTTCATGTCGGCCTGCTTGTCCCATGCTTGTTGGCTGTTGCCGTAATTATGGGCGTTGACGATGTCCGTCTCCGGGCTGTCGTCCCAGCAGCAGATGACCGGCTGGGTCGGCTTGAGCTCTTTGGCCCAGGCGTATCCCTCGATGCGAAGCTTGCGGGAGAACTCCGAACCCATAATCGGCTCGTTGAAGGTTTCCCACCAGAGCACGCGCGGGTCGTCGCGGTGCGGGCGGATCACGTCTTGGATATAGGCTTTGAATTTCGGCAGGTTCTCTTCTTTCCGCTCCCGATCCTGGGGACAGGCGGCCCAGCGACCGTTGTGATAACCCTTGATCGGTTCGGTGGGCTCCTCGAGAAAAATGCCTTCGTGCCAGTGGCAATCGTCGAAGAACGTGAATCCCGGCTTGATCCCGTGCCGGTCGCAGATGACCAGGAACTGCTCGATGCGGTCAAGGAACTTTTCCTTCTCGGCGTCGTAGGGGATGTTGTGCAGGTAGACCCGCACGGTGGTGATGCCATAATACTTCTTGGCCGCAGCCAGTTCTTTCTCGACCACGTCGGGTCGGAAATCGTGCCAGAAATGGACCGCGCTGACCGCATAGGCGGGCGTGTAGTTAGCCCCCACCCAGGTCGACGTGTCGTGCGGTTCGGCCGAGAGGGTCGCCCACGAGAGGCCAACGATTGAAATAAGAGCCAATAAACCAATCAAACGCGGACGCAACATGATGCTTTTCTCCTCGATGGTTCGTTGAACACAAAACGGCAACGCAGAATCTATTGTAATAACAAGAAGGTCTCACGCAAAGGCGCGAAGACGCAAAAAAATTGGAAAAATCGCTTTTGCTTCACTTCCTTTGCGTCTTCGCGCCTTTGCGTGAGACCTTCTTCAAGCCTTTCCATGTCGATTTACTCAATTCGTTGAATAGTAGTAAATACAACTGCGGTACGGCACCTTCAGGCTGGTGCCGTCGACGAACGGTTGAAGTGCGGGGGCCTTGCCTTTTCTGGTTTCATTGTTGTAGGGTTCGCCCAGATCGTGCTTGTAGGTTAGGCGAATCTTGCACGACTTGCGGAAGGTGATCTTGTCGGTATTCCGCGCGCGAACCATGGTGGCCAGCGTTCCGCCTTTGGGGGTTACCTCAGCGCGAACGATGGCCGCGTAGCCGTCGGTTTCCGGGCCGGGGAAGCCCCAGGAATGGCCATAAAAATCTTCCGCCCCGAGACTCTCGTAGCCTGGCTCGGTGTCGCCGTCGAGATAGATCTCGTGGTTGGCTTCGCAGATCCCCTGACCGCCGGCACACGCCGGGTGATCCCCTTCGAGTTGCAGCCAATGGGCCACGATCGCGCCCGGGGATTGGATGTCGCAGAGGATCAACTCCTCGTGAGGGAAGTCCATCTCGCCGGCCTTATGGGACACGCGCAGATATCCGCACTGCTTGGGGATCTCTTTGACCTCGTCCCACTGCACTTCCATGTATCCCATGAGATAGGCGTCGGTCGGGTTCTCGACCTCGATCCGAATGTGCTTTCTAAACGGCATCGGCAGGCGGAAGTTGTGGGAGCGGCGGACGTGCGAGAAGTGGACGGTAAAGAACGGGGCCGTGGCCGACTGAATATCGCCCAAGAAGTCCATCAACGGCATCTCAACGGCCGGTTCCTGCTCGTCGTCGTACCAGACACGCAGGATGAGTTGGCTGTCGTCCCCGCCGGCATAGTCGGAAACATGGAACATCGTCACCACGCCTGGGCCGTCCTGGTCGATAAGCGTGATCTTGGTATGTGGCAACAGGGTCGGCGCCTCGGGATACTTATCCAGCGTCCAGGTTTGCGGGAGCATGTGCGTCTTGCGGTCCTTCACGGCGCTGATCTCTTGCCAGAGTTCCGAGCCGGTCTGGGCATCGGAGGCGCCGACGGCCATCAACACAGTGGTCATGGACAGAAAAGCGGTCTTGATAGCTTTGGTCATACTCATTCGTTTTCTCCTTTGAATGTTTTGGTGCGTTTCACGCACCCTACGGCAACTCCTCGATCGGCAGCACCACGACGTTGTCGAACCATACGCCGC
>CAYYOX010000228.1:4760-9753 GCA_964473065.1 uncultured Planctomycetaceae bacterium
CCCTACGGCAACTCCTCGATCGGCAGCACCACGACGTTGTCGAACCATACGCCGCCGCCGTTGGCTTGCAGGCCGATGTTGCCGGCGGGGACCGGCTCGGTGGCGTCAGTATAATCGATGCGCAGCCCGTCGTCATCGTGCAGGCGGTTGAGATAGACGCGGATCCGGTTGCCCTGGATCGCGACGCGCAGCAGGTTCCATGCCCCCGGCTCGATCTTCGATTCGAGCTTGGTCAGGTCGAACGCGACGAGCCCCTTCCAGTTGTTGTTCATCTTGCCCAGGAAGAGTGTTTTGGTGGTGAAACCGACGTAGTAGCCGTGCACGCCGTCGGCGCCCGGGCCGGGATTGTTGGCGCGGACCAGCAGCCCGGCCTTGCTATTGGCGGCCCTGAGCATGGCCGCGGTCTCGACCACGTAGTCGGTCCACCCGGTATCGCCGGTGACCATCTTCTGCTCGGCCTGCAGTTCGAACACGCCGCGGTTGCCCAGGGCCTTGGAACCATACGCGGTCCAATTCGGACGTTCCGGTCGCGGCGGGACATCCTGAAAATCGTCGAAAAACAGGGCCCGAGATTCGCCCGTCGTGTAGCTGCGGACCGCCTCGACCTCGGCCAAGGAGACGGGCGTGTTGTCGGGCCAAAGCAGCCCGCACCAGGGTAACGTCGGCTCGGGCGCGCCGGAGGGGGCGCCCCAGATCCATCGGGCGTTGACGTTGCCGACCATCACTTCCCAACAGAGATACACGCCGGGCACGGTCTTCCCGGCCGCCTTGCGTCGCTTGAGCCAATCGATGATCTCGACCGGTTCGCCATGGCTGGTCCCCTTGCCGGCATACCATCGGGCGCCGGCCTCGGTGAAGATCGCCCCCTTGCTCGGGTTCAGATCGGCCTGACGGTCCCAACCGGCGAAGTTGGCCGAGTAATTGTGGGCGTCGACCAGATCCGTCTCAGAGCTGTCGTCCCAGCAGTTGATGACCGGCTGGATCGGTTCGAGTTCTTTGGCCCATTGGTAGCCCTGATTGCGCAGTTTGATTGTATAAGGCGCCGCCATGACCGGCTCGTTGAAGATTTCCCACCAGAGCACCCGGTCGTCCGTGCGGTGTGCCCGAATGACGTCTTGCACGTAGGCCTTGAACTTCGGGAGGTTCTCGTCGGTTCGCTCAACGTCCTGCGGGCAGGCGGCCCAATTGCCGCCGATCAGGCCGTCGACCGGCGGTTTCTGCGTCAGCGTGATCCCGCTATGTTGCCAGCAGTCGTCGAAGAAGACGAAGCCCGGCTTGATCCCATGCCGGTCGCAGATCACCAGGAACTGTTCGATTCGGTCGAGGAAGGCCTCTTTCTCGGCATCGTAGGGGATGTTGTGCAGGAACACCCGCAGCGTGTTGAGTCCGAAATACTTCTTCGCGGCGGCCAGTTCCCGGTCGATCACCTCCGGCTTGAACTCGTGCCACATTTGGACCTGATTCACGCAGAAGGCCGGCGTATAGTTGCTCCCCACCCATGTCGACGTGTCGATCGGTTCGGCCGAGGAGAATGTGCCGTGAAGGAGAAGCGTTAGGGTAAGGACAGTCGTCAAGCAGTAGCGTCGCATGGAGTTCTCCTATAAAGCCGCGACCGTTGGTCGCGCCGGATTCTAGAGCGAGGGAAACAATAAAAAGGTCTCACGCAAAGACGCAAAGACGCGAAGAAAGCTAAGCAAAAGCTATCTTTCCAACTCTTCTTTCCTTAGCGTCTTTGCGCCTTTGCGTGAGACTTTCTTCGACTCTTTCCTTACTGACCAACTCCCCCATTCCAAGGCGCGACCGGCGGTCGCGGCTTTATAGGGGGTATTGGCCGTACTTCTTGATCGCGGCTAGCATGGCCTGGTAGTTTTCGTAGGGGACGTACTCGGTGACCGAGTTGGACGAACCGCAGCAGTAGCCGCCGCCGGGGCCTATGGTTTCGATGCGGAGCTTGACCTCGGCGTCGACGTCCTCGGGCGTGCCGAGCGTGAGCGTCGAGTCGAGGTTGATGTTGCCGCAGAGGCACAATCGGCCGGCGTACTGCTTCTTCAGTTCGACGATGTCCATGCTCGACGGCTCGCAGGGGTGGATCGAGTGGAAGCCGCACTCGATCAGGTCGTCGATCACCGGCACGTAGCGGCCGTCGCTGTGGAACAGGTAGGGCAGGTCCTTGCTGCGGACCAAGTCGCCGATCTTCTTGTCCCAAGGGAAGATGTGCTGGCGGAGGAAGTCCGGCTTGACCATCAGCGAGGTGGTGTAGGCCATGTCGTCGGGCATACAGACGGCCCCGACGCAGTCGTATTGCAGGAGGTTTTCGACGATTCCGTAAGCAAACTGCCCCAGCCGATCGGCGATCTTGGTCGCCAACGGGGCCCCGTCGGCTAGGTCGAAGCAGAACCGCTCGAATCCCATCAGCATCCACGTGCCGGCAAAGATGTAGCCGACCAGCGGCAGGGCCTTCGCCTCGGCGGGCAGGATCTGACCCAACCGTTCGAGCTTTTCGTAGGGATAATCGTCCGGGTCGGGCCAGTCGAAGTTGTCCAGCGAGGCCTCATCGGTGATCAGCCCGTCGCCTTCCTCGGCCCAAAGTCGGGTGCTCGTCCCTTCCTCGTTGGCGCTGTAATGAGCCTCGACCTTCTTCATGTGGCCGTGGCCGCCCGCTCGCGCGGTCAGGATCTGCTTGAAGCTGTAGGCGATCGAGACGACGTCGTAGCCAGCCTTGAGGAAGAACTCGGCCTCGTCGTCGATCGACTCGACCGGTCGGCCCAGCAGTTGGGCCTTGATCGACGGATCGATCGAGTATTCCAAGGCCGGCACGCATTTCGGCTCGCCTTGGCAGAGGAGCGTTTTGCGGAGATTTGCGTAGTCGGGCATGGAGCAGTGGATAGTGGTTGGTGGATAGTGGTTAGTAAGCTATTACGTCCACGGCTTGGTTATTCCGGGATGTTGATTGGGTATTTGCCGTACTTTTGGATCGAGCCAATCATGGATAGGTAGTTGTCGTAGGGGACGTACTCTGGTACCGAGTTGGACGAGCCGCAGCAGAAACCGCCGCCGGGGGCGATCGTGCGGATACGCAGCTTGACCTCTTCTTCCACCTCCTCGGGCGTGCCGAGCGTGAGCGTCGAATCGAGGTTGATGTTGCCGCAGAGACACAACTGGCTGCCGTACTTCTTCTTCAACAGCTCGATGTCCATGCTGGACGGCTCGCACGGGTGCAGGGCGTCGAAGCCCGAGTCGATCAGGTCCTCGATCACGTCGTACAGCCGCCCGTCGGAATGGTACAAGTAGGGCAGGTCCTTGCTGTGGACCAGCTTGCCGATCTTCTTGTGCCAGGGGAAAACGTACTTGCGGAGGAATTTCGGGGCCACGATCGTACCGCCGGTATGGCCCAAGTCGTCGGGCATGCGGATCGCGCCGATGCAATCGTACTGCAACAGGTTCTCGACCACCCGATATTGCGTCTTGCCCACCCGATCGATCACCCTCTCGACCAGCGGATCGCCGACGGCCAAGGCCATGCAGAAGTTCTCCAGCCCCATCAGCATCCAGGGTGCCATGAAAATATAGCCGACGTTGATCACGCCCATGGCGTTGTCCGGCAGCAGTTCGCCGAGCCGCTCAATGGTCTCGTAGCTGTAGGCCGTATCCGGGTCGGGCCAATCGAAGTTGTCGAAGGAAGCTTCGTCATGGATCGCTCCTTTGCCTTCCTCGGCCCACATGCGGGTGCTTTTCCCTTCTTCTTGGGGGTTATACTGGGCCTCCAACGGCTTCAAGACGGTCGTTTCGGTCTGCTTGGCGCCCATGATGCCCATCTTTTCGCCGCGGATCGTCTGACGGAAGCCGAGCGTCAGCGGAACGAAGTCGTAGCCGGCCTTCATGCAAAACTCGACCTCTTCTTCCAGCCCGGCCATCGACTTGCCGAGAAAGCGGCTCTTGATGTCCTCGGCCACGGTGCCGTCGAACTGGGGGACGCGATTGGGTTCGCCTTCGCGAAGAACGGCTTTTCGGAAGTTTGCAAAGTCGGGCATGGGTCTCTCGGGGTGGTAATTCGGGCAGGTTGTAGTGAATTGAGGCCTATAATATAAGCCAACTTGCGCCGATTTCCCAGGGGCCCATACGGGGGGATTGAGCCGGTCGATGGCCTTGAGGAGCTTGAGGGGTGATCGAACTCGGCATGCACACGGACAATTGGCGGACCCTAAGCGGCGTTTACACCGATTTCGCTGCTAGAGTCTTTCCTATGTTGTCGGTCACGATGATTACCGTATCTTTTCACTATACTCAAGCACTGCATTATAAAAAGCAATCACATTTTCAACCGGAGTCCCGGCCTGGATATTATGTGAAGGAGCGATAATATACCCTCCATCTTCAGCAAGGATATCCAAACGTCGCCAGACCTCGTCTTTGACCTGTTGTGGTGAACCACAGGGGAGTAATTCCTGCACGTCGATGCCGCCATGAAAGACAATACGATCACCATACTTTTGCTTGAGCACAACAGGATCCATGCCCTTAGCTTTAGGCTGTATAGGATTGAGAATATCAACGCCCACCTCAATGAAATCATCGATCAATTCAGAGACAGCACCACATGAGTGCAAAAATATCTTGATATGGCTGTATTGGTCTTTGACATTGCTGATCAATTTTTGCAAGCGCGGCTTGATGTGTTTGCGCCATGCTTCGGGCGATATCAAGAGCCTGTCCTGCATGCCATAATCATCACCAATTGCCAGGATCTGGACATCCCCCTTAACAGCACTAAGATAATTCCTGTTGAAGGCAATAAAATGTTCCAGTATTGCATCAAGCAAGAACGCACATTCTTTCGAATCATTTGCCAGATCGACGTAAAAATCCATATAGCCCCGAATCCATAACGCGGTCTCGAGCAGCCCGCCGTATGATTGACTCAAAGCTACAACATGGTCTTTATTTTCTTTGCGGTAGGCAGCTAACTCCTGATCTAGATTTTCTGTCTTGAGCG
>CAYYOX010000229.1:0-9720 GCA_964473065.1 uncultured Planctomycetaceae bacterium
CCGTTGCCGAAGGGACGCTCCGGCGCCGCACTGAGCCACAGATCCCATTTCAACGTCGGGGGCGGATCCGCCGGTGCGGGTCGTGCACCGCCTTGCGGCCAAATGGGACGATTGGTCCAAACGTGGACCTCGGTGACCGTGCCGAGCATTCCGGCCTTGATCATGGCGGCCGCTTTGCGCAAACCGCGTTCGGCCGTACCCTGGTTACCCATCTGTGTGGCCAGGCCCTTCTCCTTGGCAACCTGGCCCATCAAACGGGCTTCGTAGATCGTGTGGGTCATCGGCTTCTGGCAGAAGCAATGTTTCCCCATCCGCATGGCCATCAAGGCGGCCGGGGCATGGGTGTGGTCGGGCGTGCTGACGGTCACGGCGTCGATGCTGTCGCCCATCTCCTCGAGCATCACGCGGAAGTCGGTGTATAACTTGGCCCCCTCGAATCGTTTGCCGGCCGCGTTCAGCCGGGCCTCGTCGACATCGCAGATCGCCACCATGTCACCCGATCGAGAGGCGTCGGCCGAGTCGCTGGAGCCTTTCCCGCCGATGCCCACGCTGGCCATGGCAATCCGTTCGTTGGGCGAGTCGCTCTCCTGAGCACGAACTCCGCCGGCGACCCAATAGCCGACTCCGGCCGCCGCGGTGGTTTGAAGAAACTGACGACGACTTGCTTTGTTGGTCATAACCGATAGCTCCTTTGTTCGTTGATAGTCGATATAGGCAAACTGTTAATCTCAGCACAGAACCCGTAACTTAGGATATCGGACACGGAAAGTCCCTGCAAGTGATGCTTTCGCGGTTCCCTACGGGATCGTTGCACCTGCCGAATACCCCTCGCGACTTAGGCCCGTACCCACCTTCGTGGGATGTCCCCATTTTCGGGCGGCGACACTGGGGCGCCGTGGAAAAGGGGGACAGGCACCGAGCCGGGAAGATTTCCGGCGGGTTTAGCATCTACTGATGCTCGGAGCCAGTCCCCTTTTTCCACTCCTCAGAACCGACTTTCCAGTTCTCCTGCCGTTAATCCAAGAGGGTTTGCGTATTGCTGGCCCGTCCGGTAGGCTGAAAGGTTGGCAGGAAGTCGGAGTGTCAGTTTTTTTCGAGGAGTTTTTCGCGATGGAAAAGTTGTCGCTTGTTTCGTTGCTTCTGTTGAGCGTAGTTCTCTTTGTCGGCTGTCCCGGCGAACAACAAGAGCCGGATGTCGAGGCGCCGACCGATCAGCCGGCGGAAACGACCGAAGCGGAATCGTCCCAAGCGGAACCGGTCGACGAAGGGCCCACGCTGGACGCCGAGGCGGTTGCGGCCGCCGTCAAGCGGATCGAGGAACTCGGCGGCGCCGTCAAATATGACGATGCCGACCATGTGGTGGAAGTGGATTTGAATCAACGGTCCACGACCGACGCCGACATCGAACTTTTGACCGCTTTGAAAACCTTGAAGAAACTGAAGCTCTACGGCGCCGAGATCCACAACGAAGGCATCGTGCATTTGAACCAGTTGCCGGGACTGGTCGAACTGACGCTGGAGAACACGGGCATCAATGACGAAGGGCTGGGGCAACTGACCGAGTTGGTCGAACTCAAGGCCTTGAACTTGCGCCGCACGACCAACATGACCGACGCGGGGCTCGAACATCTGGCAAAGTTCCCCAACCTGCGATACCTCCATCTGCTCTACAACAACATCACCAACGACGGTCTGGCCCGGCTAAGAGGCTTGACCGAACTGCGGCTATTGGATCTCCGCGGCTGCATGCAGATCAGTGACGCCGGGCTGAAACACCTCGAAGGCATGAAGAACCTCAAGAGCCTGAAGCTTCGTAGCTATGGGGTCACCGACGCGGGCATGGAGACCGTCAAGGAGTTCACGCAGATCACGTCGCTGGGTATCGAGGACTCGAGCGTAGGTGACGCCGGCTTGGAGCACTTGAAAGACCTGCCGATCACCGACATGAGTATCTTCCGTTGCTACGGCGTAACGGACGAGGGCTTGGCCCATTTCGCGGGCTATACAGACCTGAAAAAACTATCGGTCCGCGACACGCCTATCACCGGCTCCGGGCTGGCGCACTTGAAGGGGGCCACGAAGCTGGCCACGTTGGACATCAGCGAAACAATCGTCGACGACGCCGCGATGGAGCATCTCGCCGGTTTCAAGGAATTGACCAAACTGAATCTCTGGCACACGCAAATCACCGACGCCGGCTTACAGCACGTGGCCGGTTTGACCAAGCTGAAGTCGTTGAATATAGAAGACAACAATCTCACGGATGCGGGCGTGGAACACTTGGCCGGCTTGGCCAATTTGGAAACGCTCAATCTCAAGCAGAACGCCGTCACGGACGCCTCTATCGAGCTGCTTAATAACCTCGGCAACCTGAAGACCCTGGACATTAGCTTGACGCAAATTTCCGACGACGGCGCCGCACAGCTCGCTGAAGCCTTGCCCGACTGCGATATCCTGCGATAAGCGGTCGGCGCGGCTGGGCAACATTTCGTGATTCGGGCAAATCTCGCCCAAACTCCCTCGCCAGAGTGGGCACACTCCGCCGCAGCCGTGAAAAAAGGGGACTGGCACCGAGCCGGGAAGATTTTCGGCGGGTTTGGTGTTTAATGATGCTCGGAGCCAGTCCCCTTTTTCCACTCCACAACACCCATTTCCCCGAAAAACTTGCATTTATGGCGTTCATTTGTCATAATGACTGAATCGCTCCGACGCTGGGATAGGCCGGGATAAACCGTATCGTGGACCGCTCGGAGTAAGGAACAGGGATCGGAATTCATGTCTGCATGTGTCTCGACGGCGCCGGCGATCTATAGGAGAGGTACGCGTGTTTCGTAATTGGACCAAGAGGATTGAACGCGCGCGGCGTGCCCGGCGGGTCTTCGAGCCGCTCGAACCGCGATTGGTTCTCGACGGCGTCGTGATCAGCGAGTTCATGGCCGTGGGCAACGCGGTGTTGCCGGACGACTATGGCGTCTACTCGGATTGGATCGAACTGCACAATCCGACGCCCGAGGTGGTCGAGTTGGGTGACTCGTATTTGACCGACACTACCAGCGATCTTACCCAATGGCAGTTTCCCGCCGACACGGCACTTCAGCCGGGCGAGTATCTGGTGGTCTTTGCCTCGAACCGCAACACGATCGGACCGGCCGGCGAGATTCATACGAACTTCCGGCTCAGCGGCGGCGGGGAATACTTGGGACTAATTGGACCCGACGGGCTGACGCCGCAGTTCGAGTACACGTCCGAGTATCCAACGCAGTATTCCAATGTGTCCTACGGCCTGGGCCCGGATATGTCGAGCGAGGGTTACTTCACCAGCCCGACGCCCGGCGCGGCCAACGTGGGCGAGCCGGTCGACGATCCGACCTCCCAAATCGTGATCAACGAGATCATGTACCACCCGGCCAGCGAGAGCATCCTGGAAGAGTATGTCGAGCTGTTCAATCGCGGACTCACCACGGTCGACCTCTCGGGCTGGAAGTTTGTCGACGGAATCGATTATGAGTTCGGCGCGGTCACGATCGCCCCGGGCGAATACCTCGTGGTGGCCGCCGATGTGGGCGTTTTCTCGGCCAAGTACGAGACGGTTACGAACGTCGTCGGCGGCTGGACCGGTCGACTGAGCAACCGCAGCGACGAGATCGAGTTGGCCGATGCGCTCGGCAATCGCGTGGATCGAGTGCGCTATGCGGATCAGGGTGATTGGGCCGTCCGAGAGCGCGGCCCGGACGATCGAGGCTACCAAGGCTGGATCTGGACCGCCACACACGACGGCGGCGGCAAGTCGCTCGAACTGATCAACCCGACTCTATCGAACAAACACGGGCAGAACTGGGCTTCGGGCGATCCCGACGAAGGCACGCCGGGGGTGGTCAACTCGGTCGCGTCCGACGACATTGCGCCGATGATTATCGACGTATCGCACAGCCCAGCCATCCCGCACTCCACCGACGAGGTCTACGTCACTGCCGATCTGAAAAACGAGGTGGCCACCGGGATTTCCGCCACGGTCTACTACCGCAACGACGGCGAGGCATCGTTTTCCTTGATCGCCATGGCCGACGACGGTCAAAGCGGCGACGGCAAGGCAGGCGACGGCGTCTATGGGGCCATGTTGCCGGCGCGACCCGACGGCACGATCGTCGAGTTCTATATTGGGGCCTCCGATGCGGCAGGCAATACGCGAACTTGGCCGGCGCCTACACAGCCAACCGGCGAACAACTGACCAACCTGCTCTACCAGGTGGATGACTCGTTCGACCCCGACGCGACCCGCACGCCGGGCGATCCGGCGACGTACTACCTGCTGATGACCGAGGCCGAGCGGGCCGAGTTGGCCGACCTTGGCGACGGCGGCAACAATTCACAGTGGAGCGATGCCCAGTTCAACGGCACGTTCATCAGCGTTGATAATATAAACAGCGGCAGCGATACGAAGGTCCGCTATACGGTCGGCATCCGCAACCGGGGTAACGGCAGTCGGATCGGCCCGCCGAACAACTTTCGGGTCAACATCCCCCACGACGATCCCTGGCAGGATGTCACGGCGGTAAATATCAATAGCCGGTATCCTTATCTGCAATTGATCGGGCACTCGCTGTTCCGCATGGCCGGCATGCCCTCGGAGGAAAGCAAGCAGATCGACGTGCGGGTCAACGGACAGAATCTGGCTCGAACCGGGTCCCTGATGTACGGCTCCTACGTCCAGATGGAAGCTTACGGGTCCGAGTACGCCAATCGCCAGTTTCCGTTGGACAGCGGCGGAAACCTCTACAACGGGATGACCTGGTCCGCCGACCTGGGCTACCTGGGCACTGACCCGCAAGCCTACATCGACGCCGGATACTCCAAGAAGACCAACTCCTCGGAAAACGACTGGTCCGACCTGATCGAACTGACCGACGTACTGAACAACGAACCGGACGAAACCTACGTGCAGCGTGTGGACGAGGTGCTCGATGTCGATCAATGGTTGAAATGGTTTGCCATGAACTCCTTGATGGCCAATCAGGAGACCAACCTGAGCAACGGCCGCGGCGACGACTACTCGATGTATCGCGGCATTGTCGACCCTCGCTTTGTGCTCTTGCCGCACGATCTGGATACGATTTTCGGCAACGGCGGCAACGCGGGCGTGAACGACTCGATCTTCCGGGCCACGGCCTTGCCCGCAATCAACCGTTTCCTGACACATCCCGAGTTCGCCGGTCGATACTACGCCGCCTTGATCGAACTGATCGAGACGGTCTTTTCACCCGAGCAACTTGGGCCCTTCTTGGATCAAGTGCTGGGCGATTGGGCGCCACAATCGCACATTTCGCAGATCCAACAGTGGGTGGTAAACCGCACGGCCTCGGTCCTTTCGCAAATCCCCGATACGCTGAGCATCAACAGCGCTTTGCCGATCGTCGACGGCTATCAATACACGAACCTGCCCACGGCCGACCTCGGCGGCACGGCCCACGCGTCCCAAACCGGTTCGGTACTGGTCGACGGCCTGCCGACCGTTTGGGACCCGTACACCGGCACGTGGAGCGTGGGTGATCCAATCCCCGCGGAAACGGACACGCTGATCACGAGGGGTTCCGATTGGAAGTATCTTGATGACGGGTCCGATCTGGATGGCACAAACTGGTACGACACGGGATTCGATGACTCCGGCTGGGCGGAGGACCCGGGGCAACTCGGTTACGGCGACGGCGACGAGACGACCGTGATCAGTTACGGCCTCGACGAGAACAACAAACACATCACGACCTATTTCCGCCGTGCGTTCGAGGTGACCGACGCTTCGCAATACGCGAGTCTCAACGTCCAGTTGCTGGCCGACGACGGGGCTGTCTTGTATCTCAACGGTCAGGAAGTCATCCGCGACAACATGCCTGCGGCGCCGGCCGTGATCGACTACCAAACCCTGGCTTCCTCGGTCACTAATTATACCGTCGAGAACAACTACCTCTATTATTCGATCGATCCTGCGCTGTTGCCCTCGATATTAAACAACGGCTCTAACTATCTGGCGGTCGAATTGCATCAGGTCGCGGCCAACAGCCCCGACTTGGGCTTCGATCTGCAATTAGACGGCGTCATGCCGACGACCCCCACGGCCTTGGACCTGCAACCGGGCGTCAATCGGATCGAAGTGGAGACTTTCGCCGGTCCCAATGGAACAGGCCAGCGGCTGGAGCACGAATACGTCGACATCTGGTACGACCCGGCAAGCGGAACAACCGCCCTGGGCGGCGGAATCATCACCGAGGACACGATCCTGGCCCCGGAAAATGGCCCCTATCAAGTGACGGGTGATTTGACGGTTGCCGCCGGCGCCACGCTGACGATTCTTCCGGGCACAACCGTCTTCTTCGACACCGATGTCAGCCTCACCGTCAACGGCCGGCTGCTGGCCGAGGGAACCGGGGATGACCTGATTCGCTTCACCCGAGTGCCCGGCGGCGGGGATTGGGGTGGGTTGCAGTTCGCCGACACCATGCAGGACAATCGCATCGACTATGCGGTGCTCGAGTACGGCGTGACCAACAACGGCATGGTCGGAGTCGTCGACTCGAACCTCACGATCGATCACACGACCCTCGACCATACCGACCGTCGACGCATCCGCAGCATCGATTCGTGGTTGATTGTCCGCAACTCGACCTTCACCGACATCTTCCCCGGCGCCATGGCCCCGACCACCGACAACCTCAGCGAACACATCTGGGGGAATGCGCCTTATGGCGGAGGGCATTTCATCCTCGAAAACAACCTGTTCGGGACCGTCAAAGGCCATAACGACGCGGTCGACGTCAATGGCGGGTTCCTGGCCAACGGCGACCCGGCCATGCAGATCATCGGTAACGTCTTCATGGGCACCGGCGACGATTGCCTGGATCTCGAAGGCGACGCCTACATCGAAGGCAATCTCTTCATGCACAATCATGAGGACCAGTGGAACACCAGCAGTGGCCACGCCCAAGTCATCGCCGCCGGCAGCGGGCACGAATTCTTCGTTCTGCGCAACGTGTTCTACGACATCGACTACGTCGCCCAGGTCAAGCAAGGCTCGTTCATGACCTTCGAGAACAACACCGTCATCGATGGGGCCGAGGCGGCGATCTATTTCCTGCAACCCGGCCAGACGTACTACGGCCGCGGCGCCTATCTCGACGGCAATATCTTCGTCAACACGCCGGTCGTCTTCGCCGATTTGGAACCGACCACGGAACTGATCGTCAACCGCTCGATCCTGCCGGCCGAGTATCATGGATACGGCGTCGGCAACCTGGAGGAAGATCCCCGGCTGGCCGATCCGGCCCAGTTCGACGGGGCCCAGTTCGACGGAGATTGGGGCGATTTCAGTCTGCTGCTCGGTTCACCCGCAAAAGGCACAGGACCCAACGGGCTGGACATGGGCGCTATGGTGCCGGCCGGCGCTTCGATCGCCGGCGAACCGACCGCTTTGACCTCCCAAACCGACGCCACGCTGACGTTCGGCGGGCCCGGCATTACACATATCAAAATTCGCGTCGATGACGGGCTATTCGGCCCGGAAACACCCGTCGACACCCCCCTGGCTCTGAGCGATTTGCCGGATGGCGATCACACGGTATTCGTGATCGGCCGCAACAGCGCCGGCGTTTGGCAGGAGGAAGCGGCGGCCACCGTCTCGAAGACCTGGACCGTCGAGACGACGACGCCCCGCGTGCGGATCAACGAACTGTTGGCGATCAACACCGCGGCCGTCGACCATGAGGGCACGTACCCCGACCTGATTGAATTATACAATCACGGGCCGACCGCCTTCGATCTGGCGGGAATGGGAATCAGCGACGAGGCGAACAATCCTATCCAGTATATCTTTTCGCCCGGGACGATCCTGGCGTCGGGCGAGTTCCTGGTGCTTTACGCCGACAGCGAGACCACAACCTCGGGTATCCACCTGGGTTTCTCGCTCGACGGCGGCGGGGAAGGCGTGTTCCTGTTCGATGCGAGTTATCAATTGGTCGACTCGGTCGAGTTCGGCGTGCAGGTGACCGACCTATCGATTGGTCGGGTGGGGCATGAGGCCGAGTGGGCCCTGACGCAACCGACCTTTGGCGCGGCTAACGTGGCCCAGCGCACGGCCGGGCCCTCGGCACTGAAGATCAACGAATGGCTGGCCGACGGCGACGTACTGTTTGCCGAAGACTTCGTCGAACTCTACAACCCCGACCCCCTGCCCGTGCCGTTGGGCGATCTCTACCTGACCGATCATCCGGTGGCCTGGCCCGACAAGCATCAAATAGCCCCGTTGAGCTTTATCGCGGGCAGCGGTTTTGCCTGGTTCGTGGCCGACGAGGATCTCGATCAGGGTGCGAACCATCTCGATTTCAAATTGGCGGCCCGACAGGAGCAGATCGGCCTGTTCGATCCCTCGTTGAACTTGATCGATCAGGTGATCTACTACCCACAAACGACCGACTATTCGCAAGGCCGCAAACCGGACGGGGGCGACACGTTCGACTTCTTCTCGCTTCCCACGCCCGGGCTGCCCGTGCCCAGTGTCCAAAACAACTCGGTCGCACAAATCGCCATCGACGACGCGTGGTCTTTCAACGACTACGGATTCAACATGGGGACCGAGTGGAGCGATTATGCCTACGACGACCTGACGTGGCCGGTGGGCGATGCGTTGTTCTTCGCGGAAACGGCCGAACTGCCCGGCCCGAAGAATACGCCAATAAACCTCGGTGCGATCACCTACTACTTCCGCACGCACTTCAACCTCGACGCCGACCCGAACGACCTTACCTCGTTTCAGATCTCGCCGCTGCTGGACGATGGGGCCGTGATCTACATCAACGGCGTGGAAGTCTATCGGCTACGGATGGATGACGGGGATGTCGATTATCGGACCTTGGCCAACCCGGGCATCGGCAACGCCGCCTACGACGGGCCGTTCGACCTGCCGACCGCCGCGCTGCAACAAGGCGACAACGTCATTGCCGTCGAAGTGCATCAGGCCACTGCGGGGAGTTCCGACATCGTGTTCGGGCTGACGCTGGATGCAACCGTCGAGTCCGGCGGCAACGAGATGACCGGGGCCTACGATCTGCTCGGCGGACTGCGGATCACCGAGATCATGTACCATCCTTCCGGCGACGCGGACGCCGAATTCATCGAACTGCAAAACGTCGGGCCGGCGCCGCTCGAACTGGGTGGCGTGCGATTTACCCAGGGAATCGAGTTTACGTTTCCCGAAATGACGCTCGCCCCCGACGAGTACGTTGTGCTCGTGCGGGATCTGCCCACGTTCATCTCGCGATATGGCGACACGGCCAATGTGGCGGGGCAGTACGTCGGCAGCCTGAGTAACGGCGGCGAGGATCTGGTCGTCAAACTGCCCTCACCGCTCGAAGCGTCGCTGATGCGGTTCGACTACAACGACACCTGGCACCCGATCACCGACGGGGGCGGCTACTCGTTGGAAATCCTCGACACCACCGCCGAGGCATCGACCTGGGACGACTCCCAGAGTTGGGCGCCCGTGTTACCCAGCCCCGGCGCCGGCTCGATCACCTCGGGGGTCGTCGGTCGGCACGTCTTCTACAACAACTCGACCTGGGACGATACGGCCAAGGGACGCACCGACAACGAGGCCGTCGCGCCCGACAAGGCGGCCTTGCGGCCCGGCGAGACGGCCAGCTTCCTCAACTACACCAGCTACGCCCGCGGCATCAA
>CAYYOX010000230.1:0-7280 GCA_964473065.1 uncultured Planctomycetaceae bacterium
CTCCCTATGCATGCTCAACATGTACCAAGGAAACCTGACGGCCCCCGACGGCCGATTCGCGATCGTCGTGGCCCGATTCAACGAGTCGATCACCTCGCGGCTGTTGGACGGGGCCGTGCAAACGCTCACGGCCCATGGCGTACCCGACGAGCAAATCGACGTGGCCTGGGTCCCCGGCGCGTTCGAGATCCCCACCGTAGCCGCCCGCATGGTCAACAGCGGACGTTACCTGGCCGTGCTTTGTCTGGGCGCGGTCATCCGAGGCGAAACAAGCCACGATCAGCACATCAATCGGGCCGTGGGCAACTCGTTGGCCGAGCTCGGCGTCGAGACGGGCGTGCCCGTCATCTTCGGCCTGCTCACCTGCAACACGGTCGAACAAGCCACTGCCCGATCCGGCGGCACGACAGCTACCACCGGCAAGGATATTGCCGAGAAGGTGATTGGCAATAAGGGAATCGACTGTGCCGAAGCCGCCCTGCAGATGGTTAGTTTGTTGAAACAGTGGGAAGCGGGTAGTGGGTAGTGCAAAGCCGCAAGCGGCGTTTATCAATCATCATTCATACTTCAGTATTTGCTCATGGCCCGTCGTACTCGTGCTCGAGAAGCCGCTTTCCAGATCCTTTATCAGGATGACCTGAATCCGCCGCGCGATCTGTTCGCGGCCGAGGGTTTGCTCAAAGCGCAATTGCCCTCCGAGGATCTGGTCCGCTTCGCCTGGGAGTTGGTCGACGGCGTGCGCAACCATCGGGCGGAAATGGACGCCCAAATCGAACAGAGTGCGACCAACTGGAGCCTGGGACGCATGGCCGCCACCGACCGAAACATCATCCGCCTGGGGGCCTACGAACTGCTGCACACCGACACGCCCGACCGCGTAGCCATCAACGAATCCGTCGAGTTGGCCAAACGGTTCGGCGGCGCCCAGTCGGCCCAATTCGTCAACGGCATCCTCGATCGGCTAATGCACGAGGGGGATAGGGAGTAGTGGATAGTGGGTAGTGGATAGTGGTTGGTGGATAGTGGTTGGTGGATAGTGGATAGTGATTGGTGGATAGTATTTACAAGGGAATCGTTCCCGCAGTCCGTTTAGCCGTCGCCGGTACGGCGATGAGATGTTTAGCCGTCGCCGGTACGGCGATGAAAAGTCGGGCCGGCTGCTGCATCGCCGTACCGGTGACGGCTAAACATTATCGTGCCGGCGACTTCACGACTTTCAGCATTTGGTATCAATCATCATTTTGAGATTTTGGCATGGGTCTTCTTGATAAGTTTAAGCAGGGTCTCTCGAAGACCAAACAGGTACTGCGCACCGATGTTCGCGATCTGTTCAAGTCCAAGGGGCGGTTGGTCGACGACGCGTTTCTCGATGAACTGTTCGAGGCGTTGGTCAAGACGGACATGGGCGTTCAGCCGGCCCAGGTGACGGTCGACGAAGTTCGCAGCGAGTTCCGCGCCCGGGTGGTTCAATTGGAAGACGTGCTGAAGACGATCCGCGCGAAGCTCAAGGAACTCCTGCAGCAACCGGTCACACCGATCGATTTTGCCGCCTCCGGCCCGACGGTCATCATGGTGGCCGGGGTCAATGGGTGCGGCAAGACGACAACCATCGCCAAGCTGGCCCACATGTTCCTTGGCGAGGGCAAGAAGGTCGTGCTGGGGGCCGCCGATACGTTCCGCGCCGCGGCCGTCGAACAGTTGACCGTTTGGGCCAACCGCCTTGGCGCCGAGATCGTCACCGGCGAGCAAGGCAGCGACCCGGCGAGCGTGGCCCATCGGGCGGTGGCCAAGACCTTGGAAATTGGCGCCGACGTCTGTATCGTCGATACGGCCGGCCGCTTGCAGACCCAGCAAACGCTGATGCAAGAGTTGACCAAAATCCACCGCGTCTTGGGGAAACAGATTCCCGAGGCCCCGCACGAGGTGCTCCTGGTTCTGGACGCCACCACGGGCCAAAACGGAATCAGCCAGGCGAAACATTTCACCGACGCCGTACAATGCACCGGCTTGGTCTTGGCCAAACTCGACGGCACGGCCAAGGGGGGCGTCGTCGTGGCCATCCGCCAGCAAGTCGGCCTGCCGGTGAAGTATGTCGGCGTGGGCGAAACGCCCGAGGACCTGGCCCTGTTCGAGGCCGAACCGTTCGTCGACGCACTGTTCGAAGACATGGACGAAACGCCCAAGTGATCCGCTCTTGACTTTCGACGCACCGGGGCCTACAAACGGGCATGTTTCGAGAGGAATCTCGCCTCGATTAGGATGCTCCCGTCATGAAGATGATTATCGCTCTGATCCAGCCCGACCGGCTGGAATCCGTCAAGGCGGCATTGGCCGAGGTCGAGGTCTTCCGGCTGACAGTGATGGACGTGCAAGGTTTCGGCCGGCAGAAGGGTCAAACCGAGATCTATCGGGGCGCCGAATTCACGACCAATCTGCTGCGGAAGGTCCAACTGATGATCGCCGTGAACGACGAGTTCCTCGAGCCGACCATCGAGGCCATCATGCAGGGCGGTTCGACCGGCGCCATCGGCGACGGCAAGATCTTCGTCCTCCCGCTGGAAGACTGCATCCGAATCCGAACCGGCGAACGCGGCGGCGAAGCCATCTGAATCGTCGTGATTCCGCGAAAACCGGCTCGTCCGCCAACTCCTTCTGTTTGCCTCTTAGCTCGGTGCCACAGGCGGCTTGTCCTCCAGTGCTACCTGCAATGGGACTGCACGGGTGGGCAAGCCACCCGTGGCACCCGCGCTGCCTTACCCAAACTCCCTATAGTCACCTTGCCTCGTTGGGCCCTTCGGTGGTAAACTGTCGGGCCGTTGTTCGGGAAGGACTGCGGTTGAAGACTCGCTCTTCGCTGATGCGACAAGGAGGTCGCCGTTGCTGCGTAAGTGGCCAATTCGGGTGAAGCTGTTCGTGGGGCTCGCGTTGCTGGTCCTGCTGGTGGGAATTCTCGCCAGTGGCGGGCTGTATACGATGTACGCCTATCGCGGCTTGGCGAAAAGCCTAAGCTGGCGAGTGACCGAGCTGCCCGTGGCCGCGGAACTTAGCCGCCAGGTGGGAGCCCTGCGCGTCACCTTGAGTCGGCTGCGAGGGCTCCGCGAGAACCCGCTGTTCCGGGCATCCGAGGACCAAGACCCCTTGCGCGTGCGACTGCTTCGCGGTCAGTTCCAGGACCAACTGGACCAAGTCGAGAACACACTCGACCAGTATGGCCAATTGCTGGATCGACACGATAGCACGGCGCCGCTACATGCCTCCACGGCCGATCTGGCCATGAACGATACCCAGCGTGAAAGAGAAAAGGTCGGCGAGATCGAAACGGCCCTAGAGCAACTGCGCGAGGCCAATCGCGACGAAGACTGGGTGCTCGATACGGTCAAGATCGAACCGTTGGACAAGCAGCTCGAGGAACTCCAAGACTTAGCGGCCTCGTTGCCCGGATATCTGCGTGCCAATCTCCTAGGCTACCGGGCGGCCGTCACGCAGCGATATCGCATGTTGATCATCGGCACCTGGACGACCAGCCTGATTGCCGCGCTGCTGTTTGCCCTGTTTGTGCGACTTTCCTGGCTTTGGATCCTTAGCCCGCTTAGGGTTCTCATTCACGGATCCCGCCTGGTGGCTGGCGGTCGGTTCGATTATCGCATCCACCTTCAGACCGACGACGAGATGGCCGAGTTGGCCCGGGCGATGAACGACATGACGGCCCGATTCCAGCACATTCGCGACGACCTGGATCGGCAGGTCCGACAGCGAACCAAGCAGGTCGTCCGCAGCGAACAATTGGCCAGCGTCGGTTTCCTGGCGGCCGGCGTGGCCCATGAGATCAACAACCCGCTGGCCTCGATCGCGATGTGTGCCGAATCGTTGCAGGGCCGAATCCACGAGATCCTCGACACGCGGGCCGAGGAGTCTGCATCCGACGAGCAACAGGCCGTCATCAGTCACTACCTGCAGATGATCGAGGACGAGGCCTTCCGTTGCAAGGAGATCACCGGCAAGCTCCTCGATTTCTCCCGAACCGGGGAGGTCCGGCGCCAACACACCGACCTGGGCCGACTCGTTCAAGACGTGGTCGACATGGTGGGCCACTTGGGTAAATACCAGCCAAAGCAAATCGATTTCACCTCGGACGAACCGGTCATCGCCGACGTCAACCCGCAAGAGATCAAGCAGATCGTTCTGAACCTTCTGACCAACGCTTTGGATAGCATCGAGAACGGCGGCCGCGTGCAGATCATGCTGCGAAGTCAGCATCAAGTGGCCGAGTTGACCCTATCGGACAACGGTTGCGGCATGGAACCGGACGTGCTGGAACACATCTTCGAGCCGTTCTTCACCAGACGCCGCACGGGGCAGGGCACCGGGTTGGGACTCTCGATCACACACCGAATCATCACCGACCATGGGGGAACCATCGAAGCGGACAGCCCCGGCTCGGGCCAAGGTTCCACCTTCCGCGTCCTACTGCCGCTTCACGAAGCCAACAAGGAGATTGAAAATCGCTACCAAGCCGCCTAAGGGCCCACCTAAAGGATTGAAATTACTCTTCGCCGACGACGAGAAGTCGTTGCAAGAACTAATGCGACTGGAACTGCCCCGCATGGGACACCAAGTGACCGTCTGTCCCGACGGCACGACGGCCGCGGCCGCCCTGCAACGCAACACCTACGACTGCCTGCTGGTCGACCTGGACATGCCGGGCCTGGGTGGAATCGAGGTCATCGCCCGAGCCAAGGAACTCTCGCCCGACACCGACGCCATCGTGTTGACCGGCAAGTCGTCGCTGCAAACGGCCGTGGCCGCCTTGCGCCACGGGTCGTTCGACTATCTGACTAAACCCTGCAAACTGGTCGACCTTCAGGCCGTACTGCAACGCGTGGCCGACCGGCGAGCCTTAACACGCAAGTATCGGGCTCTGAAACAACGCCTCCAGCGGATCGAAGGATCGTCCGAGTTAATCGGCCAATCGCGGCAGATCGAACGTGTGC
Source organism: uncultured Planctomycetaceae bacterium (assembly GCA_964473065.1). Lineage (GTDB taxonomy): Bacteria > Planctomycetota > Planctomycetia > Pirellulales > Thermoguttaceae > CAYYOX01. Next base: position 4,992 of record CAYYOX010000230.1, read on the forward strand.
GACAGTTGATCGCCAAGGTGGCGCCCACCAACTCGACCGTCTTGATCCTCGGCGACACGGGCACCGGCAAGGAGCTGGCCGCCCGGGCTGTGCACGACCAGAGCCATCGGGCCGAGATGCCCTTTGTGCCGATCAATTGCGGTGCGCTGCCCGAGCACCTGATCGAAAGCGAGCTGTTCGGCCATCGCAAGGGCGCGTTCACCGGCGCCGAGGAACATCGCACGGGCCTGTTCGAGGTGGCCGACGGCGGCACGCTGTTCCTCGACGAGATCGGCGAACTACCCAAGGGCATGCAGGCCAAGCTGCTTCGCTTCCTGGAGAGCGGCGAAATCCGACGCGTCGGCGAGAACGAGTCCTACACGTGCGACGTTCGGGTCGTTTGCGCAACCAATCGCGACTTGGACCGCATGGTCGTCCAGCGTGAATTTCGCGAGGACCTGTGGTTCCGGATCAACACGTTCGAGATCGCGTTGCCGTCGTTGCGGCAGCGGCCCGACGACATCGAAATCCTGGCCCGACATCTGGCCGGCCGCTTCGGCGCCGCCGTGCGGCCGGAGGATCCGCTGTTTACGCCGGAAGTCCTGGCCGCCATGCAGTCGCACCGTTGGCCGGGAAACGTCCGCGAGTTGGCCAACGTGATCGAACACGCCTTGATCCTCCGCGACGACGGACCGATTACGCCGGACCACTTACCTCGCCGGTTCAATTCCCCGGCAACTCCCATGCCCAGCACGCCGTCGATGGGGCCTTGCACGCTGCGCGATCTGGAGATACGTGCGATCTACGACGCGTTGGACCGCCACGAAGGCAACAAACCCAAGGCGGCCGACGAATTGGGGATCAGTCTGAAAACCCTCTACAACAAGCTCAATCAGGCCGCCGACCTGAGCAAATCGGCATAGCCATTCAAGCGTAGGGCGTTCAGAACCCTCGGGCGGCCTTGACGTCGTCGAAGTCGCATAGGTGGTAGTCGATCTCCACGTAGTCGAGCACCTTGCACAGCCCGCGCAAGGCCACGCCCATCCCGTCCGGGCCGCTGAAACCGCCGAACTGCCCCCCGCCCTTCACATGCGGTTCGAGGTCGAGGAAAACGCCGGGGATCCCGCGGCGGCGGAGCTTCCTTTCCAACTTCGGCAGCCCTCGGGCAAGCAGCCGCAGGATGGCTTCGTAGGCCGTGTCACCCTGATCGGCCGGCACGTAATTGTGCAACGCGTCCTCGTCGACGTGTCGACCGCGTGCCATCGCTCTCCGGCTGTGATAGTCCTTGATGTGGACCCACCCCAACCCGGGTTGCATCGCGAGGAAGTGCTCGGGCAACTCGGCCTGCGTGAAGCCTTGCACCAGCAGATTGGCCGCGTCGAAGATCAGGAGCATGGCCGGGTGGTTGACCTTGCGATACAACTCGGCCATCAGGAACCCGTCGCTGCCGACCAGATTGGCCTCGACCTCCACGCCAAACGTCAGGTCCGAGCGGTGACAGACCTCGGCGATCTGCCCCAACTGGTCGACCGCCTGCGAGAGATGGTCCTTCGGGTCGGTCCCCTTGGGATGATAGAACGAGAAGCCGCGGATCAGCTTCGTTTCGAAGGCATGGGCCAATTCACAGGCCTTCTTCACGTCTCGGTCGAGATACCGCTTAAACGGCACGAAGGCGTTCTTCGTTCCGTCGTCCACATTGCGGAGCTTGACCTTGCCGATGGGCGAACCGATCGACGAGACGTTCAGCCCGTATTCGTCCTGCAGGTGCCGAACCTTCTGGATTTCGGACTTCGTCAGCTTCATAACGTTCTTGATCCCGCCGCCGACATCGACGAACCGGATGCTGTAATACTGCAACCCCAAAGCGGCGAACGCGGCGAACTGCTCGACCGCCTGCTTGTGGTTGGCGGCTTCGTCGGCAAAACCGGAAAGGATCACGCGAGGTGTGTCGGCCATGGAAAGGGTCCCAGGTTAGGAAGAATCGTAACTGTCCAACGCCCATTGTGTACGCAATACTACGTCTTGGCAAGGCCGCCGCGCTACGACTTCGACGAAAACGTGGCTGTTACGGTCGTGGTGAGTCCCCCCCGGGCTGTGAAGGCCGCCACCAATTCCATCTGCCGCGGCTGTAACATGCCCACCAGATCGTCGAGGATCCGGTTCGTGACGTTCTCGTAGAAAATGCCCTCGTTGCGGAACTGCTGTAGGTAGAACTTCAGACTCTTCAGCTCGACGCATTTCTCGTCGGGAACGTAGGTGAACGTCAGGGTGCCAAAATCCGGCTGGCCCGTCTTCGGACACACCGAAGTG
>CAYYOX010000230.1:7290-9697 GCA_964473065.1 uncultured Planctomycetaceae bacterium
AACCCTCCCCTTTGCCAATTCGCCCCATCATGCCATAATCGATAGATTACGAAAAGGGGAGACCGCGTGAAATGATGATCAACGAAGCCGAGAAACGGGCCGTGGTTCTGCTCTCCGGGGGGCTCGATTCGGCCACCGTCGCCGCGATTGCCCGGCAGGCGGGGTTCTCGCTGTTCGCGATGTCGGTCGACTACGGGCAGCGGCACCGGTTCGAGCTCGACGCGGCGCGACGCGTGGCCGGGGCTCTGGGAGTCTGCCGCCATACGGTCATTCGGGTCGATTTGGCGCAACTCGGCGGAAGTGCCCTGACCGACCAGATCGAGGTGCCCAAGGATCGGCCGGATGAGGAAATCGAACAAGGCATCCCGGTAACCTACGTGCCGGCACGCAATACGGTGCTGCTCTCGCTGGCCTTGGCCTACGCCGAGACGATCGACGCGGCCGACATTTTCATCGGCGTCAACGCGGTCGACTACAGCGGCTACCCCGACTGCCGGGCCGAGTTCATCGACGCGTTCGCCCGCCTGGCCAATCTGGCCACCAAGGCCGGTGTCGAAGGCCGGCTGAACTTCACGATCCACACCCCGCTGATTGAACTGACCAAAGCCCAAATCATCCAACGCGGCACGGAGTTGGGCGTCGACTACGGCCTGACCCACACCTGCTACGACCCCGACCCGCAAGGCATCAGTTGCGGCCGCTGCGACGCCTGCCGCCTGCGCCGAAAAGGCTTCACCGAAGCCGGCCAAGAAGACCCACTGAAATACCAACCCTAACCACTTGCGGCTTTGCAACGTCCCGCCCTAGATATCCCCAATGCTAATCACCGAAATCTTCCCCTCGACCCAAGGCGAAGGCTCCCTGACCGGTGCCCGCAGCATCTTCGTGCGCGTCGGCGGCTGCAATCTCCGCTGCTGGTACTGCGACACGCCTTATGCTTCCGTAACCCCTGAAGGCGAGGATTTGTCGGTCGAACAGATCACGGCCCGGGTCGAGCAGCTTGCCGCCGCCTCGGAAGATCGGCCGGCGATCAAGCACGTCGTCCTGACCGGCGGCGAGCCGATGTTGTTTGCCGAACTGATCCCCCTGGCCCGGGCGATCCGCCTGGCCGGCCGGCACCTGACGATCGAAACCAACGGAACGCTCTACCTGCCGGTCGAGTGCGACCTGATGTCGATCAGCCCGAAACTATCCGGCTCCGGCCCCAAGCCGAGAGGAAACGACCCTTGGGCACAACGTCACGAACAGACCCGCCGTGCGCCCGAGGCGTTGCGGCAGTTGATCGGGCAGTACCACTACCAACTGAAGTTCGTCGTCGACTGTCCTGAAGATTGTGCGGAAGTAGAAGAGTATCTGGCAGAGTTTCCCGAGCTTGACCGGCGTTGCGTGATGCTCATGCCGCAGGGAATCGATCAAGCGGAACTGACCGAAAAGGCCCAGTGGCTGATCCCCTATTGCCAGCAGCACCAACTGCAATTCTGTCCCCGACGCCAAATCGAATGGTTTGGCCCCGGGCGAGAGGGAATGCTATGAATTACTCGGAGTCCCGAATCACACGCATTCCGCCTCGCGCAGGGCACGTCTAAGCATGGTCATCTTGTCGTGCAGTTCCTTGCGGTGGATGGGAATCTCCTTGGGCCCTTCGAAGCCCAGCTTGATCCGATCCCCGCGGATCTCCAGCACGACCACCTCGATCTCGTCGCCGATGACGATCCGTTCTCCTCGCTTGCGGCTTAATACCAACATTGCTCGATCCTCCTTGTCCTGAACACTCGTTCCGTGAACGCCTGACCCTTGCTCTCGTTACGTCAGCGCCGCCCGCCCGGTTCATGTTTTCCTACAAGAGCGAAAACAGCAGAACAGGTTCGGGCCAAAACGGGCATTTTGCGTCGGTTACGGAACATGATTAGGGTCGTATTTATAACTGCCGTAGCTGTTATAAATGAAGAATACTCGAACTACACCGTTTCACGCAAGCCCATTTTGAGACTTATTCTCAAAACTATAAAGCCGCGACCGGTGGTCGCGCAAAAGAACCCCGCAACCCACCCCGCCTACTGCTCGCGTCGCAGGGTCGCATAGGGTCGGGCCGCCATCGCCGCCCGAACGGCAGCTAACGAAGCTAGCAGACCGGTGGCGAAAACCAACGCCAAGGTCACCCCCAGCCACACCCAGGGAATAGTCGCCGCCGAGCGAATCCAATGCGGCAGTACGGCCACCAAGGCCGCCAACAGGCCGTATCCCAGCCCGGCCGACAGCAACAGGGCATTTTCCAGCAGCACCAATTCCGCTAGCCGGGCCCGTCGAAAGCCCGTGGCCGCCAATAGGGCCAACTCGCCCCGACGCTGCACCACGTTGCGAAGTTGCACGGCCGCCAGCCCGAAGGTTCCCAGCAGCAACCCTAGCC
>CAYYOX010000231.1:0-9664 GCA_964473065.1 uncultured Planctomycetaceae bacterium
TTACTGCCCCGTCTACTTCCCCGTTAAAATCCTCTGGCATCAAGTTTACTTTTTCTACTTGATAGATTGACGTGGTATCGGGCGTTGAACTGCCAGACAACCCGCCTGAAAAAGTTATTGTGCTTGTACCTTTATCAAAATCGGTAACGATTGCCGATTCTCCAACCCCAGTACCAGCAGTTATAGTTAGTAACCAGGTATTGAAATAATCGTCGTCTTCATCCCGATTTGTTGTATCAACAAGAGTAGTTGAACTGCCACTGGTTGCTGTTCCATTAACAGTAACTGCTAATGTTATCTCTGCCATCCGTTCCTGCCACAGCCACCCTTGTGCGGGAGGACTGGCGACGAACAATCGGAAACCGTCATTGATTATGCGTTTACATTTGTCAAGGTTAAAAACATCAACGGGTGCAATAGCTTTACCCTGGCCGTCACTGCCGAGTGAAGGCAGCCACTGGTTCCCCTCGGTGGCCAGGTTGGCTCGCGTTTCTCCGCCGACCGGTTGAGTATTGACAAAAGTGACTTGCCCGACAATGTTCCCGTCGTCGTCCACAATGTCAGTGATGGTCTGGGTCATCTCGAAACGTTGATAGAAGACGCCGAACTCGGATCGGTCTTCCTGGCCCGGCTGCTCACCGCGTCCGCTCCAGGCCACGACAACGTTACCCTGGTGATCCATCGTCACCGCGGAGAACTTCTGGTTACTGTTGGTGGTGGTGTTCACCAGCGTTTCAGGAGCCGAGGTCGAGACGACGCCGTCGAACTCCCGTTGCAAGGTTCGCATGTAGACGCCCCAACCGTCGCCATCCTGAGCACCGGAACTGGACCACGTGACCACGAAGTTATCTCCGGCCAGATCCATCGCCACGTCGGAGAACCACTGGTTGCCGTCGGTGGTGTTGTTAACGAGGATTTCGCCGCCAACAGGTCCGCCGGCGCTTCCCGGCGTGGAAATGGTTAGGTCGAACGGCATCGCTGACCCATCGGCCTTGAAGGCTCGGGCCACGATGTCGTCGCCGGCGCCGCCCTGATCGCTGGTCCAGGTGACCATATAGTTACCGATCGCGTCCATGGCCACACTGGGATACTGCTGGTGTCCCACGCTGGTGACGTTCACGCGATACTCCGCACCCTGCGGCAAGCCTAACGAGTCGAAACGCCGGGCGTAGATCCCGTAACCGTAGCCGGGGAGTCCCTCCGCCTCTTCCTGGCCATAGCTGGCCCAGGTGACCACGAAATCGCCGTCAGTGTCCATGGCCACGTCGGACCACGTCTGATTGTTTTCGGTATAAGTGTTTACGCGGAACGGATTGCTCATCGGCGTTCCGTCGACGAAGTAGCGCCGCGCGTAGATATCCTGCTCATCGTTGACACCGTCGCCGGTGGTGTCGCGGAAGTTCGTCCAAGTGACAACGAAGTCGCCATCGGCATCGGCGGCTACGGTCCCGAACCGCTGGTCGTCCAACACGAACTCAGGATGTGTTCCAACGGGCGTGACCGCCATCACGGCCGGCGCGGTCTCGGCGGGATCGCCGTCGGCATTGTAAAGTCGCAGCAAGACGCGATCGTGGTTCAACGCCGGCTCGAAGGACGTCCAGACGACGACATGGTCCCCGTCGGCATCCACGGCCACGGCGCCTGGTGTCTCGGCGTGCGTTCGCCCGTTGAACATTCCCACCAGCGTATCGTATCCACCGCCGGCGATCGCAAAGTTGTGTCGGTATCCTTCCAGGCCTCCACCGGTTCCCGTCAGGCCGTCGAAATCGCCGTCCAGCGCGTTGCTGCCGTCGGTGATCGCATCGCGTACGGTGATTGTGTAATTGCCTGGCAACAGGGGAATCACTCCCAGGTCCGAGCCGTTGCCGTCGAGCGTCAATCGGGTTTCGTACTTGCGGCTTACGGGGTTCAGCCCGAAGCTCACGTTAGTTACCGCGCCAAAGATCTCACCCCCGTTGTGCTCGACGATCCAGTTGGCCGGGTTCAGCACGCTCTCCGGACCGATGTCCGAGACGTTTTCGCCGAACACGAAGATGATTTCGTTCATACCCGGCGCCGGCGGATCCACGACGTCGCCGTTAAGGATTCGCGTCCGCGAGGCATCCGCCATCAGCACGTCGGTCACCAGCGGACCGTCACCATCGTTGACCGGCAAACGGTCGATGCTGAGCATTCTGAAAACCTCGGTCGAGGGCGGATTCCCATCCACGTCGCCGGTCCAGACCAGCGCGAAGTTGCCTTCCCCGTCGCTGCCCACCGACGGCCACCGCTGGTTGCCTGCGGTCGTCAGATTGGCTCGGGTCTCGCCGCCTTGTCGGGCGCCATTGGGTGCAAATCGCTGATAGAAGATACCGAACTGGGAGGCGTCTTCCTGCAACGGTTGCTCGCCATGCCCGCTCCAAGCTACGACGAACTCACCCAAATGGTTCATCGAGACCGAGGAGAACTTCTGGTCGTCGTTGGTGGTCGTGTTGACCAGCAATTCGGCCGAGGTGGGGAAGAGTCCCGCCGCGTTGCGTGTGAAAGTTCGCGCATAGGTGCCGAATCCGTCTCCGTCCTGGTCACCGCCGCTGGACCACGTGATGGCCACGTTGTTCCCGGACAAACTGGTTGCGATGTCAGAGAACTTCTGGTCGCCCAGGGCGAACGTGTTCACCTGCACCTGCCCGCCGAGTGGCGTGCCGTTGGCGCCGAAAGCCCGCGCAAACACGTCGGTATCGGTTCCGTTCTCGTTGCTGGTCCAAGTAACCACAAACCCGCCGTCGGTATCCATGGCCACGCTGGCATAACGTTGATCACCGGTAGTGACAACGTTCACCGGGAACTCCGCCGCCAGCGGTTCGCCCAAGGAATTATATTGCCGGGCATAGATTCCGCTGCCTTCTTCCCGCCCATAACTGGACCACGTGACGACAAAGTCGCCGTCGGTATCCATGGCGACGGACGACCATTTCTGCACGTTGCTGCCGAAGGTATTGACCAGGAAGGGGGCCTCCATCGGCGTGCCGTTGGCGAAGAAGCGTCGGGCGTAGATGTCTTGTTCCTCGTTGACGCCGTCGCCGTTGACATCGCGGAAATTGGTCCACGTGACGATGAAATCGCCGTCCTTATCCGTGGCCACCGATCCGAAACGCTGCGTGTCCATGGCAAACTGGGGATCGGTGCCTACCGGCGTCACTTGGAAGACGAACGGGGCGGTTGCCGCCGCATCGCCGCTGGCGTCATACACACGCACGTACACGCGATCGTGCCCCAAGGTGGCATCGAAGGCGGTCCAGGCGACCACTTGATCCCCGTCGGCGTCGACCGCGACCGCGCCGGGTGTCTCCGGATGCGTCCGCCCGTTGACCCCGACGTCGGGTGTAACCGGATCGTCTTCGTTTTCACCGGAGACTACTACAAAACTACGTGCGTAATCCTGCCCGACGGGCAAGAACCCGGTGTAGTTCAAGGGATTACCCGACCGGTCTCGCAAACCGCTGCGCGGTCCCGCCGGATCGGTAGCCGGAATGGGCGCCAAGGCCTCAATCGTATAGATACCGGTCCCCAGCGGCTCGATGCCCGCGTCCACGCCGTTGCCGTCGAGCGTGAACACGACGTCCCATTTGTTCGTCGGCAAGGCACTGAGTTCGTACGGCTGTCCGGTGAGCGAATCGATGGTTCCTGCCAGATCGGCTGCTCGGTTCATGCCGTATTGGATCCCGACAATCCCGTCGACAATCTCCAGCCCGTTGCGCAGCAACCGATAGTTATCCGGATCCAACACGCTGTCTTCGCCGAGAGTCATCATGTCTTCGTCGAAGGTCATCACGACATGCTGGACCGGGGCGTCGATCTCGCCACCGTTGTCCACCAAGACTCCGTCGGAGTCGACCAGATCGGTTACCTGGGGTCCGGCCGTATCGGTCGTTTCGTCGAACTGGCGATAGTAGATGCTGTTGTTGGCATAGGTGGTGTTCGTGTAGCGGTCCCACTGGGTCCAAGCCATCACGAAGTCGCCGTCGGGCTCCATAGCGATCGAAGCGTGACGTTGCGGCGTGCCCTCGTCAAAGAATTGGTATTCGTCAATGTTCGGCGAGGGAGCATCGCCGCCGCCGGCGATTGTCAGGGCACTGTCCTGAATCATAATTTCGATCCACGTATCGTGGACCTCGCCCTGGAAGATGATCTCGAAGACGTAATCGTCCAAATCGAAAGGCGGAGCGGTGGGGTCGAAGATGAAAGGATCAGTCCGGATTTCCCAGGGGGTTCCCTCGCGGGCTTCCAACTCGGTCAGGCCGCTGCCAAACCCAGCGCCACTCCCGTTATTGATAAGTCGCACGTTGACCGATTGGGCATACCACGGATCCGGCCAGTTGACACCGGTACGCTCGGCGCCCTGCAGCGCGGCCTCAATCGCATCCCGCGTATCGTAGGGTAGCAAGATGTCATCCTGCGAGACAACGCCAACCGTGATATCCTCGTAGCCCACGCGACCGGGCTGGAGATCTCCTCCCGCGTGCCACATGCGTACCACGAAGCTTCCATTGGCGACACTGTCGTCGAGCGTAAGCACGTATCGCTGGTTATGCCCGTCGCGCTGGTTGTTGGCGATGCTGTCGCTGAAAAGTGTATTCAGCACGTCGGATTGCGGGTCGGCGTCAAATCGACTGAACATCACGCCATAGGCGTCGCCGCGGAGCAGTCCGGCCGAGTCGTCGAGGATTGCCCGCAAACGACCGACTTGCAGGTCGTCGGCGCCCAAGTTCATTGCCTGGATCATCACTTCCTCGATGACCCCGTCGACGTTGCCCGTTTCCACCACCCGTCCGTCGTTGTTGTAGACGTTCCAGAAGATTGGGAGCGAGTCGAAGGTCGGGTCGAAGTAGGGCAGCAAATCCGCATTGTGGTTCGCGTTGATCTGTTCCTGAAGAACTTGCTCCCAGGTGCCGGTGGGGTCGAACAGCAGCGAATCGGAGAACGTCTGGTAGGAGGCGTCGGGGCCGTAACCTTCGTAGCTGATGATCAGGTCGCCGTCGGCGTCCAACACGGCTTGGGCTTCTGTCTGGGTCAGCGGCCAGAGCGTGTTGCTGGTGGGAACGAAGCTGGCGCTGTTGGCCCGGAATTCGGAGCGGATAATGTTACCCGTCAAATCGTACATCTGCGCCCGGATACCCTCGGATGTTACGCCGATGTTGTCGGTGTCGACGTTCGCTTCCCAACTGATCACGAAGTTGTTGTTCATGTCGAAGGCGGCCGTGGATATACCTCCGCCGCTGACGTTGAACTGGTTCAGCAGCACGGCGCCGTTGGGATCATAGACCTCGGCAAAGACGCTGACAAAAATGCCGCCGGGCCCTCGCGGCGGCGGAATGACGAAGTCGGGATCGTCCGTGGCCGTCCAGGTAATCGCCGCATGACCATCGTGGCTGAGTTCCACATAAGGGCTGAAATGGATCGATGTGTCTGGCGTGTTGATCGGGGCTTCGCTGCCTATCGGCTCCCCGTGACGGTTATATCGCTGCGTCAGAATTCCATTGAAGAAGCTGACGTCCTGCCCCAAACTTGCCCAGGCTATCGTGAAGTTACCCGCATCGTCCATCCCGACGTCCGGGCTGAACTGGGCATTGGTCGTGTTCGTGTTCACTCGGAACGTATACAAGTCGACCGGGTCGCCTTCCACGCTAATGTTGGCCGGCAACGTACCGGGAACACACTCGATCGGCGGCTGATCCAGTGATCCGCTCTCCCCGAGAAACGTGACCATGATCCGAAACGGGGCAGTGGCCGAGAGAATCGATACCTTGGCGCGATCGTAACCGGCCGAAATAAACTCTTCCTCGATCGAGATCGCCACGACTTCCAAGCCCGTGCTGTTGAACGTGATGTCACCCGTCTCGACGCCGCCGATCTTCAATCGGAACGTCCCAACCAGCGGATCTCCGTTCGTCGGGTCGAACGAAAGGATTTGCGGGGCCGCCATGGCTCGAACGCCCGGAGTGACGAATCCCGAGACGCTCGAAGGATCCTCCACCATGCCAATCGGCGAAAAGCGACGCGCGAAAACGTCAAACTCGCTGCCGAAACTGACAATATCGGGAACTTCGCTCATCCAAGTAATCACGAAGTCCCCGTCGGCGTCCATCGCCACGGACGACTCCGTCTGGTCGTATAAGTGGGGTATGCCGGGAAAGATTTCCGGCTCCGGAGGATTGACGCGGAACTCGTCGCTGGACTGCTTGATCGTCGTCACGTCCAACTGCGAGGAACCCGACAAATCGTTCCCCATGTCGTCTTCCACCGCCAGGACAACCAACTCCGGATGGTCCCTCTTGCCCGAATCGCCGGTGAAAGTAATGTCAAACTCCGTGGCGCTGCGGGCCGTGACTGAGACCTCGGGCATGGCGGTCCGCTTGACCTGCGGTGCGCGGTAGGGCCATGGTATGCTAGACACACGGTCCGGCGGCGGGAAGTCGATCACACCCATCTGAACGTTCTCCGACGTATTCAAGAACGCCTGTTCGATCGCCAACGCCGTCAAGGCCGGGTTGTCAGGTGAAATCGGAATGTTGTTCAGTTGGATCGGCTCACTGACCGTCGAAATCTGCACGGCGGGCAAGAAGCCGGCGGTGAACTCCACACTCTCGATCGTCAACTCCGGCTGATCCAAGCCTCCGGCCGCGTCGCCGAAATGGATCAAGTATTCGTGCGGATTGATCGGCTCGACGACCACATCGGTCAATTCGCCGCCCAAGCCCTGCAGACCGACCTGCATCGACATGGCCGTCGCCTTCAAATGTTGCGACGAGCTGCTGGCATAAAACGGGAATTCGTCGAAAACCACCGTCGTCGTTTCGCCGCTGCCGATCACGCCGTTGCGGTTCAGATCGAAACCCAGCGTAAAGGTGGCGGAAATATCCTGCTGGTAACCAAAACCGAAAATGATGATCGGATCGTCCGGGTCAAAGAAGAAGTTCGTATTATTAAGAGACGGTTCATAGGTCGCCGTGATCTCCAACTTCTGCATCTCGTGGCCGTAATGGAGAGAGACATTGCCGTAGCTCCCGCCCACATTGTTCGTCGCCGCGTCGTCCGGCAACGTCAGCCGTTGCAGTTCGTCGGTGTAGTAGCGGGCATAGATGTTCGCATCGGTCATCGGTGCCCCGGTTGTCGGATCGATGATCGGCGCCGGCAGCCCGGAAATCGGATCAACGATCGTCTCGCCCGTATTCGGGTCGGTCTGGAACACTTCGTCGTATCGAGTCCAGGTGACCACAAAGTCGCCGTCATTATCCACTGCAATCGAACGCGCGGGCAGGGTCGTCTGCAGGTCGTTGACCTCCTGGCTAACCAACATGTCGTCCACGTTGGCCGGAGTGACACTCAGTAACTGACGCTCCTCCAGCGGATCAATCTGCAAGCGTCGAGGCGTGATGGCCTTCGTAGCCTGGCGATGAGGCAACGTAAAACGCTCCCCACCACGGCAGATGTTCGATGCAATGCGTCGTAAGTTCGGCAGGCGGAATAAAGACATATTCAATAATCCTTAGCAGTGGTTTCCGGAATCCGGAAGCAAATTGCCCATAGGGTTCATCCGCTCGACCGTACGATCGGCGGATGGTGTAACAAGGGAAGAGTCGGCTGGCCCGTCTCCTCCGATCGGCTCCTCGTGGATCTGGTTACTCGGACGCAACCAGAACGAGCAGTCGGGATTCGTGATCGCTTGACGTGCCGCCGGTCGATCCAAATTCAGGATCGTCGGGCGCACAACGCCGGGGAGAAATTGCACGTCGTAAATCTCTTCACACCCGGTCGTGTACTCGAAAAGGCCGACTTGCTTGCCGTTGCGGATGTCGATCACCGCCACGCCGCACAGCAGCTTGTCGCAGCGGTTCTGCACCGGCAGGCCGCCAAAAATGTGTTTCTCGCGAATCTTCGACAATCCCACCAACGCGTAAGGACCGAAGAAACTCAACCCCCGCAAGTAACCGGGCAAACCGCACACGACGCTCGTCTTGCCCGTCTCGGGATCGACCGACATCAACTCGCCGGCCCCCGAGTTCAACAGCCAGAGCTTTTCGTCATGCCATCGCGGTGAATGAGGCATGGCCAAACCGGCCGTCATGATCTCGTCGCTCACTATGTCGATCAGCACGCCGCCGGTCGCTTTGTTCTCACGCCATGCGCCGGCCGTATCCGTAGTGCCCAAGGCCGTCACGTAACGAGGCTTTCCGTCGCGAATCGCCAGCCCGTTCAGGTGACAACGATCCTCCGGCACCAGATCGGAAACGAACTTCGGCCGCCATATTGGCGCAAAGTTGAAATCGTAGGTCAACCGGGCCAGGCACGAGAACCGCGTAGCCGCCAGCACCAAACCTTCATCGTCGGTCGCCATGTCGTGCGTGTTCAAGTCGCCCGTGTGATAAGTGGCTCTCGGTAGATACAACGCATCGTAGCGGCCCGGTTGCTCTTCAAGATAGTCGTAGGCCAACAGCGGGGCGTTGGCGAACATCCAGATGTCGTTGCGAGTGGCCAAGGCCAAACGGTCGCCATCGGCCATGATTCCCAACGGCTTCTCGAACTCGCGCATCAAAAGCGTCGCTTGCCGGCCGTCGAACCCGATCATCGCCACCTTACCCGCTTGGTAGGTCGAAACGCACAACGATCCACCCGACTCGGCAAGCCACGCCTGGAAGCTAGGCGAGGCCGAGCACTCGATGCGAACCGGTCGACTGTTGCTAGGGAGTTGATTCATGCGTGATCCGGACCAGTTGCCATGAAACCCATGAGGCCGTTTCGATGAAATTGAATCTTGCGTAAGCTTTCTTGCGTCGGGAACAAGTAGACAACGCAACGCGACATGGCCACGACCACCGCTGCATCGATGAGAGCCTGAATGCTATCGCGGGCGATCGTGATTAGGTAGGCCAAGCGCACGAACCGACCGCTGCATGAACCGGACCACGTCGGCTTCCATAAGCCAACGCATCCGTCACCCAGTCGGCCTCCGCCGATACGCCGGAAGTCGCGGACCTTTCTTCTCATTGTTCCGTGCCTCAAACCGGGCAACTCACGCCGGCGACCTACCCTTCCGGTCGCGTCACTCACCTGAGCCACCCCGATACCTATATCAGAAACAATTTCTACAACCGTGTCAAACGTCTTGGGGCAAGTTAGGGAAAATGGCAGGACGCGACGAAAAGGCGCAACCGGACCCCTCCCGCTTACTTAGCTTGACCATCTTATCATGATCGATCGGCAAGAACGCGTCAAGGGTTTTCCACGCTAACTCCAGTAATGAACGCCCCTTCCGACCACGTCAACCAGCATAATAATCCTACCCGGAATAGCCATACTGGCCTGAAGCAAGCCCCCTATTGGATCGCAACTTGCGAAGCACACTGGGCTTGCGTACTCCATGGTGCGACCCATTAGGCGGAATGTTGCTCACTTTTCAGGCCGACAGATTATTCGAGACCCCCCCAATATGCCCGCAAACCCCCGAATAACCGGCATAAACGCCCTTTGGGGGGGGCGCAAACAAGCATCGCAAATGGTGCTATGCTCGGCACGGCCAAGAACTGAGGTTTTTGTAGGAGGCGAGTCCCGTCGCCGATTTGGCTGAGGTTATTGTAGGAGGCGACTCCCGTCGCCGATTTGGCGTAAAGTGAGCAGTCGTCTCGAC
>CAYYOX010000232.1:0-3420 GCA_964473065.1 uncultured Planctomycetaceae bacterium
GTCTAGAGATTGAAGAACTAGATAACTCTGAATGTATCAGAAATTCTCGCCTTGTCAACCACCGGCCGCCTTTTTTTGCAATTCTTGCAGAAGATTTGTGTTTTCCATGTTTTTCATGCAGGGGGTAATGTGCCACCCTGAGTTTTCCGGCTTCTGCGGCGCGTTTCTTGGTTAGGAGATCTGCAGAGTCCGGTATGGGTATGGATTGGCGGGGGGGTGGCTGGCGGCTGAGCGCGGCGAAGCCCCAGAAAAATCGATCCCGGGGCACCGCTGCGCTTTGCCCCAGCCACCCCTTTCCGGCGATTCCGTTACTTTGCAGGTCTCCTGGTTTCTTGGTGAACCGGCTGGACAGAGCGGCGGAAATCGGCCAAAATGGTGGGTGGCAGCGGGCAGAAACCGCGGTACACCCGGAGCTTACTCAATGCCGGAGCGACGCATCATGAGCAGATCCTGCATGCGGTGGATGGGCACATTTCTCAGCCTCTGGCTGCTGGGCGTCGGCAGCCTGCGGGCCAGCGAAACGGCCCAAAGGCTTTGGCAGCGGCTTCTACAGACGGCTGCTGCCGAGAAGATCTCACAGCGGGCGGAACGTCAAAAGCAGATAGACCTGCCCGGACTGCAGCTCGGGCCATGGCATTGCGTGGCGCCGATCGGCGATGACGATGAGTATGGATACTTTTCGCGATGCTTCGCCAACGCCTTCCCGCCGGAACAGGATGTTGTCCAGGCGGGTCGTGGGCCAATCGATCTGAATCGAACCTACGAAGAGGGCCGCTTGCGGTGGATTGCGCATCCCGAGTGGGTCGACGGGTTCTTTCACCAGTTGCCCCTCGGTCCGCCGCCGTCACGCAACGAGACGGCCTATCTGTATCGTACAATCAGGGTCAAGAACGACGTCACGCTCAAAGCGCACATCGCGGCCGAGGATGCCATTCGCGTTTGGCTCGACGGCAAGGTCGTCGGCGAGGCCCTGCGCGAAGGGAGCGCTCGATACAAGCGTTTCTTGGAAGTGGATCTGCCGTTGCAGAAAGGCGAAAACCGGTTGCTGATTAAAGTGACCAGTTTCCACGGCGACCACGGTTTCGGGTTCGCCCTGCCGCTGATTACGCCCACGAGCGATTTCCGACCCAGCCCGGCCGGTGCGAGCGGAGCACATTGTCTGCCGGCCAATCTTCAATCGACCGAGAACCATCTCCACGGCGGCAATCGGCCTTATGCCTCGGCTCGGAAAGAAGGGCGGCGCTTTTCGCCCCGGAGCGAAGGAGCCGCCCGAGGGCGCGTGCAGATTGGCGACGTGCGCGTCTTGCCGCTGTCCGGCGAGAACCTGATCATCGGCGGCAGCTTCGAGCCGCATGGTCAGCCGGGCGATGAAGACCATATCCCCGACGCTGCAAGTCATCACATCGTGCGCGGGCTGGGCGCCACGACCGGCCGTTGGGTCCAATCCGCCGGACCGGCCGAGGGAGTTGTGCTGGGCGCCGGCTACCAGGCCCAACACGGCAAACAGTCCTATCACCCCGGCAGCGGCCACGGCGGGGGCCAGCTCTCCCAATCGTTTGCCACCATACCGGGTCAACAATACTTGCTGAGCTTCTATGCATCCGGACACCCGGCTGCCGATCCCGTTCAGTCGGGAACCGCCTCGGTCGGCGACCTGGATGTTACCTACCAAACGCCGGCCGGAACGAACCTTGCCACCGACATGGGCTGGCGGCAACACGTGTTCCTCTTCACGGCCGCCGAGCAGAACTCCACCCTTACGTTCGCCTCACCAGCCGGCCCTCAGGGCACGATCACGATCGATGACGTCGAGGTTCGGGCGATTCGTGGCAAGAGCCCGATCGACGCCGGTCACTTCGCCGGAACTCTGGCACCCGGCGCCACAAAGAACGGGCAGCTTGTCACAAAGCCAGGCGAAACGTACGGGCTGTTACTGGAACTGGCCAAAGACCAATCCGGGCGGCTTCGGATCCATGCGGGCGACTTGGCGACCAACTGCAAGATCGACCCGCAGCAGACGCGGTTGGGTTTCATCTTCAAAGGCGCCGACTCGACGGCGACGCTGACGGTGGCCAATCCTAGCGTTGCCGACGAACTGATCGAGGCGTATGCCGACGAAACGATTCGGCTGCTCGATCTGCCGCCGCAAGCCAGAGCCATGTTTCCAAAGACCGATGATCCGCAGACCTTGCAGGCGGTCCAGGAGGTCTACCATCGGGCGGCCGAACTGAGCGAGGCAACCGAGACGGTCCAGCGCTTCAAGTTCGACGTGCCGAAGATCCCCTTGTATGGGCCCGCGGAACTGCCGATCAACAGCGTCTTGGAAAACTCGGTCGCCCCGACCCCCGGCGGTCGCGAGTTCCTTGCTCGACTCGATCGATTGCGCGAACAAGTTCCAACTGACGCCGAGAAGGATATTGTGCCGGCCGCACGGGCCATCGAGGGGTACTGGTCGGAAGCGATTCGCGGATTAGGGCCGATTGCCTTTATCCGCCGTCCGCTACTGAGGGTCAACGCGGTCTCGCCTTACAACACGCCGCCCGTCGCACCGGCAAGTATCTGCGTGTTCGATCCGAGCCGACCGGACCAGCCGCCGAAGGTCATCTACGACACGCCCAACGGTTGTATCTTTGATCTGAATCTGTCGTACGATGCCGAAACGCTCTTCTTCTCTGCATGGCATCCGGACATCGAAGGCGGTTGGCATATCTACGAGATTGGCATTGACGGCTCGGGGTTGAAGCAGATCACCGACGGGCCGGACAACGACATCAGCCCCTTGCTGTTGCCAGACGGGCGGGTGATGTTCGTTTCCAGCCGGGCCGGTAACATGCTCGTCTGCCAGCCGTTTCGGGCCGGCGTGCTCTACACGTGCCAGCGCAACGGTTCGGACGTGCGGCGCGTCTCGGGCAACTCCCTGTCGGACCATACGCCGCAGATCATGGACGACGGACGCGTGCTGTTTACCCGCTGGGACTATGGCATGGAGAAGGGCGTCTTCTCGCGGCAGGCCCTTTGGACGATAAACCCGGACGGCACGCGACATCAACTCTTCTTCGGCAACACGATCGAGGACCCCAACGCCTTTTGGCAGGCACGCCCGATTCCGGGCCGCCCGGAGGTCGTTTGCACGTTCGGGCCGCACCACGGCTGGCAGGCTGGCATGATCGGACTGGTCCACAACGGGCTGGGTGAAGAGGCCCCGCGCGGCGTCGGGTTCCGCTGGATTACCGACGAACTACCCATCGTGGCCGACATCAGCTTTCCTTGGGGATTTCAGAACGCGTTTCCTGTCAGCGAACACTTGTTCCTCGTCTCCTACGGCGGCGACGGCGAACACCACATGAGAATCTACCTGCAGGACGATCGGGCTCGCCGCAAATGCCACTCACACGACGCCGAATTAGGCGCCTGGCAACC
>CAYYOX010000232.1:3430-7499 GCA_964473065.1 uncultured Planctomycetaceae bacterium
TTGCACTGTTGGTATCCGCTGCTGTTGCAACCTCGCAGGCGTCCGCCGGTAATCAGCCCGGCCGGCGAAAGCCCGCAGTTCGTCCGCCGCGATCAGGTCGAGGCCAACGGCGATCCCGACTCGAGCACGGCCACGTTCGTGCTGCAAGACGTTTACAACGGGCTGTTTCCACACGTCGAGCGCGGCGAGATCAAGACCCTGCAGATCATGGAGCAAGTGCCCAAAACGCATCCGCACACCGGCGGCTATGCCTGGGATATCAGCCCGATCATCGGGCGAGGGACGTTCTATGTACGGCGTTTGATCGGCACCGTGCCGGTCGAAGAGGACGGGTCGGCCTGCTTCACGGCCCCGGCCGCGCGGGATATCTCGTTCAATGCGTTGGATGCCCACGGGAAAACTATTCAGCGGATGGGATCCACCATGCAGGCCATGCCGGGCGAGACGGTAAGCTGCATCGGCTGCCACGAACATCAGAGCAACGCCCCGCCGCAAAAACGCATGGCCATGGCACTCAAGCGTGAACCGTCCGTCCCGCAACGACCCGACTGGGGGACCAACGGCGTGATCGATTTCGTACACGTCGTGCAGCCGATCCTCGATAAGTATTGCACCGAGTGCCACAGCGGTCCGACGCCCGACGCCCGGCTCGATCTCTCGGGCGACAAGACGCGTTACTTCAACATGGCCTACAACCAACTGGTCGAGATGGGTTGGGTTCACTACGTGGCCATGGGTAACACGGACTACGAGCATAACGTGCCAAAGACCTACGGCTCGACGATCAGTCGAATCTGCGAGTATCTCGACAAGCCGCACCAGGGCGTAACCGTCCCGCCGGAAGATCGCCGAGCGATTTATACTTGGATCGACGCCAACGTGCCCTACTACGGCGTCTATCATTACACCGACGGCACGGTCCGCGGCGCCCGGGATCGCTGGTACGCTCAGAAGCCGGACCAATGGTTCGACCGCGACTTCCTGCCCGTGTTCAAGCGGCGTTGCTATGCGTGTCACGCCCAGCAGATCGACATCTCGCAGCCCTGGGAAGGGGTCCGGTTCCAAACGGTCACCAGCCAGGTTTGGAACGGCATCACGTTGAACGGCCACGGTTTCGCCGGCTTCGATCCCTACACAACCCTCTACGGCCCGGCCCAACGCATCAACCTAACCCATCCCGAGCACAGCCAAGTCCTAACCGCCCCCTTACCCAAAGCATCCGGCGGCCTAGGTCTATGTCAACCCAAAGAAGGCAAGCCCCGCCCCTTCACCGACCAAAACGATCCCGACTACCAAGCCCTACTCCAAGCCCTACACCGCGGCCAAGAAACCCTAACCGCCCATCCCCGAGTCGACATGCTCCCAACCGGCAAGTACTCGTCGGACCCGTAATGCGGCGATGTAGGGTGGGTCGAGGAACGAAGACCCACGCGAAAAAGCGATACACGACGCCTTGAAGAATGTCTCACGCAAAGGCGCCAAGACGCAAAGGAAGAAAGTAATGTAGGGTGGGTCGAGCAGCGAAGACCCACGCGAAAAACTTTCTTACGTCAACGCCGGCGGCGGTTTCGCCAAGTGCAGGCGAGGAAACCGACAACGGCCATGCCCAACAACGCTAGCGTGGACGGCTCGGGGATGGGATTAGAGTTGAGTTCAATAATGGACGAAAGATGCGGGTCGTTTGACAGGTCATGCCATGTCCCTATTTCAAGATCGTCATAGTAGTGGCCCCAGTTTACCGCACCATAATCCTCAATGTCCCACAAGTCATTAGGGTCCCCCGTCTCCCAATTCTGATAAAGCAGTGGTTCCCCTGTCGTCCAGACGAATGTGCCCTCTTCTGCCTCATCTGTCAATCCAATCCAAGCCGTTATGAGTGCAGGATCGTCAGACAGAAATGTCTCGTTGATAAAGTCTTGTTCCGCCTGATCGTTGATAGATACCAAATGCCCACCTATGTCAACTGCCAGCGTTTCTGCCTCAGTCCAATGCATTTGGGGGTCCGTTATCAATGTGTAATAGTGTCCGTTGAATTCGTGGAAGATCTGCCCCTGGTAAACAATGTCGCCGGCTTCGGCCTGTCCCATCCCACACAGCAGCACCGCCGCACATGCTATCAACCGCCCACGCCGCCAAGCATAGGCCAGAATCGCAACAGCGCCCATGACCAACATCAGGATGGTGGAAGGTTCAGGTACGGGGGAGAACAAGTACGTTGTCTCGGCACCGCCGGTTAGAAAGCCGTTGCCCACAATCACGATCGGGGCGCCGATCTTGCCTCCAGGATTGTCGAATGTGTGCAGTAGGTCACCGGAAGAGGCGTCAAACAGGTGCATTGTGGCGCTGGGGCCCCCAACGAAGACACTCTCGCCAACGCCTGCAATGCCATGGCCAAAGGTCTCGCCTGGCAAGGGATTGAGAAACGTTTGCAACAGGTCGCCAGTCTCGCTGTCAAAAAGGTAAGCGTGTTCGCCATCGAGAGCATCGATCAGAACATCATTGCCCAATGCAGCTACGTTTTGACCGAAGAGACCACCGCCCGCTCCCATAGGATTCTCGAAAGTCTGCAATAAGTTGCCTGAAGTGTCAAACAAGTAAGCAGCTTCGTCAGAACCGCCGGCACCAATAAGGACATTATCACCCACCGTCGCAACACAACTGCCGAAGTAATCACCCAGATTGGCCGTAGGACTGAAGAAGGGCGTAAGCAGAATGCCCGACGCGTCAAACAGATAGGCAGCACCGGCATTGCCGCCACGAGTATCATCATTGGGAGCGCTGATCAGGACGTTGTCACCAACCGTAGCGATTGAATAGCCGAAGCCATCGCCAATGTCCGGTGTCGGGTTGGAAAACGTCTCCAGCAGGACGCCTGAAGGGTTGAACATGTAGGCGACACCGGGCGTGGGAGAAGGTACGTAGTTGCTTGACGCGGCGCCGATAACAATGTTGCCGCCTATCAACGCAACTCCCCTGCCAAAATGGTCGCCGACATGGGGGTCGGGGTTATCAAAAGTCTGTTGCAGCTCTCCAGTTTCAAGGTTGAACAAATGGGCAGCCCCGTCATTTTCCATGAGTATGTCGTCATAGCCAACGCCAACTAGGACGTTGTTGCCCTCAGTCGCAATAGAAGTCTCGGACCGGGTGCCGTCTCCGACAATCGGGCTCTGGTAAGTCTGCACCACTTCCCAAACAGTGGCCATGGTTGTCTGCCCCACGCACACCACCATCGCCATCGCGATAATTGACCGTTTCACAATGCACCTCGTTCATTAGGAGTGGAGTTATTTGCATCTGCGCGACGCGAAGGCCAGAAGGCCGACAACGCCCATGCCCAACAGCGTCAGCGTGGAGGGCTCGGGAACGGGATACTCCACGTAGTAGCCCGAATTGGTTGACTCGAAATCCGACTGATCGCTCCAGCCGAAGTCGTCGGGCGAGGCGGCGGCGATGTCGATTTCCAGAAAGTCTTCGTCGGAGACGAAGTTGTTCGGTTCGGGAGACGCCCAGTGCGTGTAGTCCCATGGCTCTCCCGTAATCCACCGCCATCCACCGCTGGGTTCCGAGTAGTCGGGAGCATCGCGGTCTTGAAACCCTCCCAGCCATGCCCTATAACTCGGCTGCGGCACTTGAGTGCGGAGGAACTCCTTTTCCAGTTCCGAGGTGATGGTGGTCAAATGGCCGTTCACGCCGGCAAACACGGACGCCTCTGCGGCGGCCTTGGCTTCCGACCATCGGGTCCTACCGGCCACGTACTCATAGTAGTGACCGTTCCCGCCGTCCTCAAATCTCCACTGAATCGCTACCGCCCAAACCTCCCCCACACCAACCAGCACCATCAACACCGTCAATGAAGCTATTAAACGAAACATGGTATTACCTCTCAATTCAAGCAACGACGGAGAATCCCCATCTGTGAAAAACTTGGGAACTTGACTCAGCACGAGTCAAGACAATGCACCTCGGAAAAGAAAACACCACCTCTTGGAGATGACGGTTCAGGTTGTGGGTGCTTGCGCTGCCTCTTTAATTCAGCAGTAAGATTGAACTGCAGGAGACAGCTTACTCG
>CAYYOX010000232.1:7509-9648 GCA_964473065.1 uncultured Planctomycetaceae bacterium
AGATATATGTGCAGGAAGCAGCCGATTCGCACCCCCCCCCCGTTGTCAACCACCCAGCGGAAAAAAGGACTATATGGCAGAAAACCCCGGCAAAAACAGCCCCCGGGCCACTCCCGCCCCAGATGCCATGGCCGCGCAAGCGTGGGCCATGGCACCGGCACCCGACTCGAATACCTTCGTTATTCTCAATTCCTTGTTCGATATTCGATATTCCTCCGCCTACCCGTTTCCCCTTTTTCCCTCCTTGCTTCGTTACGGCAAGAGATAACAATCAACGCCCGTGCCGTTCGCGCCGATGGTTACGGTGACGGCGCCAGTTTCGGCCGGGCGGATTGCTGCGGCGGGCGCCATGTTTTGCGCTTGCGTGGGCATGAGATAGCTGTTAGATTGTGGCCCTGGTCGAGTTGTCACGCATGGGAAACGGGTGAGGATACGCCGGCGCCGCTCGGCCTAGAATCCCTTCCCATACGGATGCCGAATGACGCCGCTCGACACGCTTCCTAACACACATGCCCACATGAGCGTGGAGCATGGCGCCCGGTTTACTTCAATTGAAGGAGAACGAAATGAAGGAACGACTAGTTGTATTTGTTGTTTTGGGGTGGTTTGCATTCATGCTATTAAGCGGCACCGTGTTTGCGGCACATCCCTGGGACGATGATTTCAATGATGAGGTGATAGCGGATCATTGGACTGTTGTTGAATCCCCTAATCATCCCGATGATTTCAGTGCTGCTGAAATAGATGGAGCATATCGATTCACAAGTAACGGGTGGCCTGTTACAGGTAACGAAGATGACGATATCGCATTTAGTGCGTTAGTTACACCACATACTTTAAGTGTTGATAATAGTTTCACTTTCAGCGTGGATTTTTATAATGCCCCAACGGTTTCTTTAAGTTCGAATGAATCGATGCTCCTTCAAATGGGTCTTTCTGCTTCTGTCGAGGATAATCCAGGTTTCCCGGAAGGCGAAGATTTCTTTGCCGGGATGTCAGCAACCGTAGATGGTGCAGAGATGAACTATTGGGCGGGATACGAGCATCAGGGACAATTGCAGCCTCCTGCTGAAGAATACGAGATTTTTGCCACAAGAACACAGGTCGACGGCACTCTCAATTGCGCGTATGACGCGGATACCAGAATTGCAAGCTTTTGGGCGAGTGATTTACCGTCAGATGTTCAGACCTTTACAGTACCCGAGGAAATTGAGTTTACGAGTCTCTTTATTGTTGGAGGGACTAATGGGGCAGAGTTCTCGTCAAATGAATTGTACTGGGACAATTTCAGTATTACCGTGATACCCGAGCCGTCCACCTGGATCCTGCTGATGTGCTCGCTTCCCGTGGCGGCTCTGCTGCACCGTCGTCGTCGGATGCGATGAGGTAGAAAAGGTGGCAGCCACCAAATCTAGGCAACCTGGGAGGTATGCGAATCTATTGTTCGTCGTTACTTTCTTTGAACCCCTGCCTAGATCGCCTACGTTCGCCAAATTTGGTGGCTGCCACCTTTTTCTCTCAGTGCATCTCTGTCTCCACCACGCCGATTCCTGGGCGGTAGAAACTGAACTTTACGGCGGGGTGATCGGCCAGCAGCGACATGGGGACCGAGCTGTCGGGCAGTTTCTTCGAGATCATCAAGGCGGTCAGCCGCATCCCGAAGGGGTTGTCGTGGCAGCCGGCCTGCCAGATCGAGATCTTGTCGGATTTCCACGTCTCGACCGGCCCGACGGTGGCTGCCTGGCTGGGTACCAACGAAACTTGCCCGCCGCCGGAGGTCCGTGCGTTCTGGATCACCGTCATGGGGTGCAGATCGGTGACTCGTGTGGCCAGCTTGCGATACTCGTCCGGCTCGGGCGGAGCGTCCTGGTAGGCTCCTTCTCGTTTCGGCGGATCGTTAAACGCCCAGTGCTTCACTTCGCCTTGGCCGCCTTGCATCACCAGACACTGAATGTCGTCGTAGCTTCGGCTGTAGGCGTCGAGATCGCCGGTGGGGAAATGTAGATGGTGCTGCGGCATACGCAGCTCGGGTTTGATCCGGTTGAAGCAGAGCTGCATGTCGGCCTTGGCGAACGAGAGCGGATGCGTCGTCGGCACCGGGTTGCCTTGCGCGTCGACCCATTCGTCCATGCCCCAAAA
>CAYYOX010000233.1:0-4134 GCA_964473065.1 uncultured Planctomycetaceae bacterium
CCGGACGCCGAGCCATGAGTCTTCGTTTGCCGCGAGCCTGGTGGATGCTTTGGGCGCTGTGGATCTACGCCGTGCCGCAAGGGGGATGGTGCGCGGACGAGGCAAGCGATGCGGCCGTCTCAAGCGATGCAGAGGGGGCGAGCGATGATTCGACGGTCCGGTTCCGCCGTGTTTTCGTTCCGGCCGATCGGTTGGAAGATTGGCCCCGCGGCAAGACGAAATACCTACCCATCGAGGCCGACCAGTTCGAACGCTTGCTGTCGGATATCAACACCACGACCCGGGCGGCAGGCGCGTTGGCTTCCGTCCGACTGGAGACGGCCCGATACCATGCCCGGCTGCAAGGCAATCGATTGACCGGCGGCAAGGCCTCACTGGATGTGGTCCACGCGGCCGACTCGCCCGTTATGTTGTTACTGGGTTCCTGCAACTTGACGATCGCGAAATCCGCCTGGGTTGAGGACAGCGAGGCGGACGCTGTCCTGGGCGTGGGAATCGACGATAAACTGAAACTGCTGGTGCAGCAGTCGGGCCGCCTGGAACTCGACTGGTCGTTGGGGGGTGTTGCCGAGGCACAGAAGCGAGTTCGTTTCGATTTGGATCTGCCGCCTTGTGCGAGCAGTCACTTACAGCTCGATTTGCCGGCCGGTCTGACGCCGATCATCGAAGGCGGCGACGGGATCGTCGGCGAACCGGCCGCAGTTGACGACGGATGGTATCGTTGGCAGATCGAGCTAGGAGGGCACCACCGGTTCACGCTGCACGTGGCCCCGGATGCGGCTCCGAACGTCCTAGCCGAAACGGCCTTGGTCCGCGAGTCGCTCAGTTACGACTTCTCCCGGCAAGGCGTTAGTGTCTCTGCCAAGCTGAAGCTCCTGGCAGCCGATGAGCCGATTGCGCAGGCCGTAGTGGCGTTGGATCCCCAGTTGCAGTTGGTCAGCGCACGTTGCGGCAATACGCCGATCACCTGGTCGCCCCTTGCCGGAGGTGCCGACGGTGTCAATCGCGTTTCTCTCGAATTGCCCGAGCCGCTGCAGAATGATACGTGCGTCCTGCACCTTCGGGCATTTGCCCCGTTGGTGATCGATCGGTCATGGCGTTTGCCTCGCATCCACTGCGAGGGCCTGTTTTGGTTGGAAGGTGACGCCACGTTGCTGGTGCCGACGCCGTTGCTGATTGAACGGATGACGGGCATTCGCTGTGGTCAGTCAGGCACGGGGCCGTTATCGGCGCCGCGAGTGGGAGAGTCGGCCCAATTCCAGTATTTCGCGCCGGACGCGACCATCGAAGTGCGTCTATCGTACCGCCATACGCCTTGGCAACTTCACGCCGGTACGGCAACCGTTCTGAACGGAAACGAGGCCACCGCCCGAGTGACGGCCGTTTTTCGTACCGAACACACTCCCTGGTTCACGCTCGACGCGGATGTGGGGGAGCATTGGCTGATCGACTCGGTCGAGTCGACGCCGCCGGAGGCCGTCGACGACTGGACGCTCGAAGAGTCAACCGGCGGGCGACGGAAGCTGAACGTTCGACTGGCCAAGGCGCTTACTTCGGATCGACCCGTTCGGTTGGCGATCAACGCCCGACGGCTTCGCTACCCGGACGACGGGCGTTGGACGGTCGATGAGCTTGTTCCCGTACGGTTCGACAGTCCCGGGGAAAGCCGGCATTTGGTAGCCGTCGACGCCACGGGGCCTTATCGGCTGCAGCTTACCGAGGCGGATGGTCTCCAACGTCTCGAACCGAAAGAGTTGGCCCAGCCGGATGCCGAACTGTTTGCCCGGCTACCTCGCAATCTGCTGTTTGTCGACGATGCGGATGCGGCCCGGCTGCACGTGGCCTTGCAGCGTCAAGACCCTCGTTACTCCGGGACGATCGTGGTCGAAGCAACGCACGCCAACGCAGCAACGATTCGAGAGGACTGCACAATACGTTGTCGTCCGGAATCGGCACGCGTGAGTCGGATCGTCGTGCGATTTGCATATAGCCGACAATTGCCCGTACAATGGACGATTGATACCGAGAATAGTCAACAACTGCAGGCGAGAAAACTCTCTCCCGACGAGCTTCAGGCGGCCGGGTTCGGAGCCGGCGAGGAAGCTTGGGAATTGACGTTGCGCCGTCCCCGAAGCGAGATGTTCGAAATTCGCGGATCGCGGGAAGTTGAGCTGACCGATCGGGTTGCGGTCAATTTGGTTTCCCTGCCGGAAGCCACCGGTCAGAAGGCCACGCTGGTGATCCGCGGTTCGGGATCCCCGAGCGTGCGGATCGAAAACCGGCGTTTGGAACCGATTCCTCCCGACGCGGCTTCATCTCGCCAGTTCCATCGGCTCTTGGCCACATATCGCTACGACCCTCAGCGCGACATGGTTGGGCAATCGGAGCCGGCCGTTGTTCTCGTACCCGACAACAGCCCGGCCAGTCCGCTCGTTTGGGCCTGGCACGCCCAACTTCAGTCGCGATATGCGAGCGACGGGACCGGGCAACATCTGGCGATTTACAGGCTACAGAACTCCGGATCGCGCCAAATCGAACTCCTTCTGCCCGCGAAGACTGACCTACACGACATTCATGGGGTCACGGTGGACGGCAAGTCGGCCGCATGGCGCCGAACGACCGGCCCCGGAGATACGCCGGGCGTAGCGATTGATCTTCCTGGGAACGAAAAGTTCCCTGTCGTGACCGTCCTCTTCGGTACGCCGGCGGAGCCGTTGGGGATCGTCGACTCGCGAGAACCGCCGTGGCCTCGGGCCACGACTACGGGACCATTTCCCGTGCTGGCTCGACACTGGACAGTTTGGCTGCCGCCTGGCTTCGAAGCCTACGGCGCGGATCCGCGATTTCAGTCGTCCCGTGCACCGCAGCCGAACTGGAGTCGTCGGTTGTTCGGGCCGTTGGGACGCGAGCCGGGGGCAAAGCCTTTCGATCCGCTGGGTGAGGAAAACGATTTCTCCCGCAGTTCGTCCCGCGCGGCGCGCCGCGACGCCGAATCGCGAACAGAAAGACTGCTGAACAAACTCGGGACGCTTCTCACTAATCGCACGGCCGAGGCTCAAGGCGAACCGGCCAACTTTGGTAGCCTGTTGGACCGTTTGTCGACGGATACTTTGTCGGAGGGCGCGCTGTTGGTGGACCGACCGGCCATGGCACGGCTCGATCTCTCCGCGCAGACGCCCGTTTCTCGTTTATCCAGGAAGACTCCAGCCGGGGCGGCCGTCAGTCTTCTGAAAAAAGCCGGCGTGGCTCTGTTGATTCACCCGGATGCCGTCGTTGTGACGAGCCAAACGGATGCGTGTTTGATTCACGATTACTTGGAACCTTTGCGCTGGCAAATCGCATGGCGGATATTGCCGGGACCATTGGCCGAGCAGGTGCAATATGCGGCCGCCGGCAACTCAGCCAGCAGTTCGAGTGGTACGCTGATAACGGCCAAGGCTTGGCGAAACCAGCCAGCCGAGATGCGAGCGCCTTGGTCGCTCGATGCCGCGTCGGAGATCAGTCCGGCCGATAACCGAGGATGGACTGCCTATCGATTGGAAACCTCCGAGCGTCTACCCGTCCGACTGAAATTCGTCCAACGCCAGACCATGCAGATGCTGGGTTGGATCACATTCCTGCTGGCGGTCGCGATCGGATGGTGGAGGTACGGCTCGCGGCCGGTGGCGTTGGTCGTCTTGGCAGGTGGATTCGGCTTCGTCTCCTTGGTGGTGGCCGAGGCTTACACTGCGATAACGTCCGGGGCCGTATTGGCCATGTTGTTCTGCTTGGGATACCGGATCGTCCGGCGGCAGCATCTCGAACCATGGCAAGTGCCCCCAACGCTCGATCTTCCCAGCACGGTCTCGGTGGCAACAGGCCTGCGGACGCTCGTTTTGGTTGCTCTGATCGTCGGCGCCGCGTGCGCTGCGGCCGCAGGTGCAGAGCCACAACACGACCCGCTTCCCGTTCACCGCGTCTTTATTCCCGTTGACGAGGAGAAACAACCGACGGGCGAGATGTACTATTTGCCGACAACGCTTTACAACCAGTTGCATCGGGCCGCGGCCGAAGTGAGCATTCAGCCGCGGGGATGCTTGATCACGGGGGCAACTTATCGGGGCGTACTCGCGCGCGACGCTGCTTCCGGCGGGC
>CAYYOX010000233.1:4144-9647 GCA_964473065.1 uncultured Planctomycetaceae bacterium
CGATGGGGCAACTCAACGCCCGATTCGACCTGAAGGTGTTCGGCCCGACGGCACGGGTGCGGATCCCCTTTGTTCACTCCGATGCGGAGATCGTTCCGGACGGTATTCTGCTGGACAGTATTCTGCTGGATGGGCGAGTGATCCAGCCGAACTGGGAGCCGGGCAGCCGAGTGCTGCTGTTGGACGTTCCCCAGCCGGGCCCCTGTCGGCTGGAAATCAACTTACGGCCGGCGCGTGGCAACGACCACTGGCCGGGCATGGTCGACATGCCCATCCCGCGCGTGCCGAATTCCCGTTTGGAATTAACCCTGCCACCCGGCGCGACGAACGTCGAAGTACCTTCGGCCCAAGGGGCCGTTTCGCGGGCAGGAGATCCGTCACGCCTGATTGCCGAGCTGGGCCCCGCCGACCGGTTGGCCGTGCGATGGCCCCATGCGGCCGGTTCGCAAGTTCATGGCAGAGCCACAGTCGAGGAATTGTTCTGGCTTCGCGTTCGACCACGTTCGGTCGTGGTCGACGCCAAATTGACGTTTCATATTGCCGCGGGACAAGTCCGCCAGATTCGGCTGGTCGCGGATCCCCGTTTGCGGCTCGATCGGCTTTCGGGAGACGATCAGCCGGAACACGAAGTGCAAATCGCCCAAGATCAGACCCAAGTCATCACGCTGACGTGGCCGCGCCCGGTTTCGGGGACCATCGTCGCCGAGGCCAGATTCCTGTTGAAGGAAACTTCCGGCGTGGGGAACTTGCGAATGCCGAGACTCGACACGCCGGATGCCGTTTCGACGCGAAGATGGTTGGCCGTTTCCATCGATGAGACCATGAAGTTCTCGAAGCAACCGGCCGATCGGTTCGAGGCTGTCTCCGTGCCCGACTTCTTGGCCGCATGGGGTGATTCGCAATTGCAGCCGCGATCGGTTTACAGTTTGCCGTCGGGTGAAACGACCTGGAGTATGTCGGCCGAACTCCGCGAGCCCCAGACGAACGTCAAACAGCAACTCGCCGTCAGCTTCGACCGGGGCAGCGCCCTGGTACGATTCGATGCTGAGTTGGAACCGGCTTCCGGCTATATCTTTCAACACGTCCTACAAGTTCCGCCCAACTTAAAAGTTCGGCACGTTTCCGTACTGGAAGAGGGAGTTGAACGAGTCGTGCGCTGGTCGCAAGACGACCGCGGCGCCGTGGCAGTGTTCCTGTCCGGCTTGATGGCCGATCGCCAACAGTTGTCCTTGGAGGGACGCTTGACCATCGAAGACCCGACTCGTGTGCCCTTGCCCGCGATTGAGATTGCGGGAGCGGAGGTTCGATCGTCGCAGTTCACGGTTTTCCGCCGACCGACCGTTTTGGTCGAGGTTGGTCCGACGGATGGTCTGATACAGCTCGAAGATCTTGTGCCTCAGCCCGACGGCTGGGAGTGGAGTCGACCGGTGTGTCGTTTCTTGGCCCAAGCCGACGCCCCGGTTGCGGCCACGTTTTTACTTGCGCCGAATCGACCGCAGGTCCGCGCCGCACAAATGATCGCCATGCAACGCAAGGACCAATCCTGGGAAGCCCTGGTCGACATCCACGTGGCCCGCGACGGCCCGGCAGTGATTGACGAGATCCGCATTGTGGTCCCATCGCCCTTCAATGGACCCTACGACGTGGAACCGCCCGTTGAAATCGAGCAGATCGATCCGCCGGGCCAACCGCGCCAGTTGATCTTACGGCCGGCTTCCGCCAACGATGACGAGTACCGGTTTCGCATTCGCGGCCCTTTGGAGTTGGAACCGGGTGAACTCCCGGCGGTGCCGCAGATCGAGTTGCTCGGGAGCAAAACACCGCAGCAATGGTTTGTCCTGCCGCATCAGGTGCAAGGTCAACCCGTCACTTGGGAAACCCGCGGACTCGAACGGGCCGATTTGCCGGTGATGTTTTCCTCGCCGACTGCCCGAGAGGCCTCGGTCACGTATCGGATGGTCGGAAGTCCGCATCGCGCCGTGCTGCGACCGATCGAGCGAATTCGCATGGCCCCGAAAGTTAGCCTGGCAGACACGCGACTCGCCTGGCAAGCCGACGGCTCCTGTCGCGGAGTGGCCGCCTTCGACTTGGAGCCGGGCGGATCACTGACATGTCCCTTGTGGCTGCCGGCCCAGTACGAGTTGGTACACGTGTTCGTGGCCGGAGTGCCGACCGAACCGGAGCCTGCTGAAGACGATTCCACGCCACTGAAGAAATGGCGAGTACGCTTGGCTTCGGATCGCCTGCCGCAACGCATTGAAGTGGCATTCTCGGGTTTCCTGCCCGGCAAGGTGCAAGCCGGTCTGCGGCAATTCGAGGCGCCCGTTCTGGGAGATCTCCCGGTGGAGCAGTCTCTTTGGACCGTCGCCGGTCCTTCGCTCTTCCAGCCGGATGTATCGGAAACGACCGCGGCAGTGGCCCCTTGGGTATTGGAGCTACAACGACTAAGAAACGTGGCTCGGGTCATCGAGTCGGGTGGACCTGTTGCCTCGGATGACTTGGAAAAGACGGTCCGTTGGTATCGCCTTTGGGCCCGTCGTCTGGCGGTTTGCCAGGCGGCCCTGAAGCGCCAACTGGCCCGCGTCGGTTCCAGCCCCTCGGCCAATCGGGCCGCCGCCGAGGCGCGTGCAATCAAAAAGCAACAGGTCCAAGTTGCCCGACAACTCCGGCTGACCAACGTGTTGACGAAGTTCACTCGCACCCAAGCGCCGGCCGCCGACCTGGCCGAGCTGTGGCAATGTTCGCTCGATCATCGTCAGGTTGCCACGCGATGCGAATTCCCCGGCAAGGCCGATCGCCTTACCCTTCAGTATCGCCAGATTCAAAGCAGCAGATTGCCGGGAGTGCTCCTTGGAATCCTAGGGCTAGGTGCGCTGGTGTCTCTTGGCGTACTGGGGCTGGGTAGCGCCACGCTCGGTGAGTGGATGCGTCGCTGGCCGTCTGCCTTGGGAGTTGCCGTCGGGTTGGGCTGGTGGTTGTGGCTTTCACCCAGCCTGCTCGGTTGGGTCCTTGTCGCCGCAAGCCTCTTGGCCCAAGTGCGTTCCGCCTGGCGACGCCCGGTTCCCACTTCAGCCGTGATCACGCTCCGTTCCATGCAGCGCTAGCTGCCTCTGGCACCCATATTGGCTTTTGAGAGCGGCAAGGCGCTAGCCGCCGGTTTTGCCGGTGCAATGTGCACTCGGGGGGGACAAAGTCTAGTCAGCCTGCGGCGAATGATTGGCTATCATGTGCATCTGAACCAATTCCGCAAGCGAAGTCGCCTTCATCTTCTTCATCAGCTTTGATCGGCGAACTTCGATGGTGCGAACGCTGAGGTCCAAGGTGGCGGCAATCGATCGATTGGCTCTGCCCTTGACTAGCATCTCCAAGACTTTACGCTCACCCGAGTTGAGTCGGGCGATGCGTTTTAGTAACTTCTCAACACGAAGAGCCGTTTTTCTGTGATCGGCGTCCCATTTCAGGGCTTCCTGGATGGCCTCCCAAAGTTGCTGTTCGCGACATGGTTTTTCCAGGAAGTTCAACGCCCCTGCCTTCATCGCACGAACCGCTGTCGGCACATCGCCATGAGCAGAAATAATAATCGCCGGCAAACGAAGTTGCTCCTGCATCAGGCGTTCAAGCAACTCCAACCCGCTGACCTCGCCAATTCGCACGTCCAACAAAACACAGCCCGGCCGCGTTGGGTCGTACGCCTCAATGAACTCTTCCACCGACGTGTAGCTCTTGCCGTCGAGGTTCATCGCCTTAATCATCATTCCCACGGCGCGACAAACGACCGCATCGTCGTCGACGATGTAGATCGTCGGCTCTTGATTCTTCGATAGACTTTTAACCATGTCGGTACGTGTGGTTGGGCGCTGTGACGCGAAAAGAACCATGGTGCGTTCCGTCTGTTTTCGCCCCAACCCGCCGGAGCCGGAGACCGGAAGCCTCCGCTCATCGGAAAGTCAGTTCAAAAAGGTGCAAAATGAAAGTC
Source organism: uncultured Planctomycetaceae bacterium (assembly GCA_964473065.1). Lineage (GTDB taxonomy): Bacteria > Planctomycetota > Planctomycetia > Pirellulales > Thermoguttaceae > CAYYOX01. The sequence goes on from CAYYOX010000233.1 coordinate 8,121, forward strand.
GGCCGAGACTCCATATCTTGGCCCGACAAGGAGCGACGACTGCTTTATCGTCCCCCAATCTCCCCAAAGGATACAAAGAATAGCGATTTTTGCCAAGAGATCGTGAGAAAAAGACGCGAGCGAGTCTCCCGGGTGAGCATATGGCCACCACTGGGTGGCTGCCGCCGCCCGGCCGCGGGGATGAAAAGCGCCATGGCCATCGCCAAGACTTGCGGACCCTATGCTCCGTTATTGATTGCCAGGGCGCTACGCTGAGGGGAGGCCAGAAAAGGTGGGCCAGAAAAGGTGACTGCCACCAAAACTGGCGAAAGCAGGCAGAATAGGTAGTATTGAGAAAAGTAACGACGAACAATAGGCACGCACACCTCCCAGATTACCTGGATTTGGTGGCTGGCACCTTTTCGTCCTCTTGGCACAAACCCAAACTCCGTGATAAGCTTCGGGAAGCGTTGCGGTCTTGCGGCATGTTATGGGGATAGAAAACGAGGATTCCGCAGTTTGTGCGGACCAGCCTAATCAATGTTAGCCATGAAAACTGAATCCACTTCTACCTGTCTTATCTGTTCATCAGAAATGACGTATTTCTTCAGCAAGACATTCCATAAGTTCAATCTTGGGACTGTCGATTATTGGAGGTGTGGAGCCTGTGGCTTCTCCTCCTCCAAAACGCATTTTGAGATGAGTGACGAAGTATGGTCATCACTCAACGATGCCTTCCATAGTGAAACCCACTTCGATGAGGGCAATCCTTACAACCGAAATCAGCGTTACTTTAATCAAGCGATGATGATCTCGTTGATGGCAACCCATGGACTCATCACGGAAGGCAAGTGGGTCGATTGGGGAGCCGGAGTGGGTGCCGTTTCCGATCTGCTTGAAAAGTACTTCGGCAGGGAGTTGCTTACCTATGACCAGTATTTTACTCCTGATACGAATCCCATTGATGAAAGCCAACTTGAACCGCGAGCGTTTGACCTTGTTGTTAACATGGCTGTATTTGAGCATGTTCGCTCTCGTGAAACACTAGATGAGATAGACTCCCTGGTAAGCGACGACGGGTGCCTTGGCATTCACACATTAGTTCCCGAAAATGTCCCCGCCGATCCTGATTGGATGTATCTCTTACCAGTTCATTGCGCGTTTCACACCAACAAGAGCATGCAAATACTCATGGATTCGTGGGGCTATACCTGCTCTGTTTACAACGAGCACTCAAAAATGTGGATTTTCTTTCGGAAACATTCGGACGAAATTCGTGCAAAGGTAAGTCAACTGAACAAGTCTCTAGGCTGGGAATACCTACACTACAAAAATGGATTTATGGACTATTGGAAATAGGAACATTCGTTGGCTAGCGTACGTTCTCGTGTCGTTACTATTCAGACCGCACCCCAGACCTAAGTGGTCTCGGGCTAGAAAAGGGGGCCAGAAAAGGGGCCAGAAAAAGTGACAGCCACAAAAACTGGCGAAAGCAAGCAGAATAGGTAGTATTGACGAAAAGTAACGACGAACAATAGGCACGCACAC
>CAYYOX010000234.1:0-9603 GCA_964473065.1 uncultured Planctomycetaceae bacterium
TTGCCGTGACCGTAGTGCTTCACGAACGAGACCCACTCGCGACGCCAAACGCCGTCAACCCGGCGAGCTTCATGTCCTGGATCATACGGTTTCTGAGTTCTGAGAACGTGACACCCTTTCATCAAGGCCAAGTTGAACTCCGGCCCCATCAGCCGGAAATCCAAGCGTATCACAGAAGCCAGAACACCCCCCGCCCATTCCCACAAACGCCACACAGCCCCTACAAACCGTTCCCCCTCCCGCAGCGAAGCCGCTTCGTCCAACCGATCAATTGGAAGGCTTCAGCCGGGCTCGCAGCGTGCCCCGCGTACGAAGCTTGCCGACACCTCCGCCCCATGGTATTAGAGACTACCGGCTTTTTAGTCATTGCTGTCTCCATGGTCACGAACGCCCGGTCTTGTCCGCAATGTCGGAAATAATGACCTAAACTGTTTTTAGGGAGTTGATCCTCGGCAAAGTGTGGCGGCAGATAAGGCATATTCAAGATCAAAGGGGCAATAAAGCATGTCAAGGCTTCAATCCTACCTCAACGAGAAGGCGCCTCCCACTCTGGAGTCGCTGGTTCGACGGATCGACGAAATATCGACGCTTCCGCACATTGCGATGCGGGTGATCGAGGTCGCCAACGACCCGGATTCGGGGGCCGCCGACTTGAAACAAGTCATCGAAGGTGACGTGGCGCTGGGGGCCAGGGTCCTGCGATGCGTCAACTCCTCGGCCTATGCGACACGCTCGAAAATCACGAACCTTCAACAAGCCATCGCCTATCTGGGTCTGCAGGAAGTTCGCAATCTGGCGCTTACGGCCAGCGTGAGTGAATTATTCAAGAAGGACCAGGCCATCGGACCCTATCGACGTTCGCAGTTGTGGCGCCACTTGGTGTCGGTCGGCATCTGTGCACGCCTGATCGCGATGCGTCGAAAGCTCGACAACTTCGAGGATGTTTTTCTCGCCGGGCTGCTGCACGATATCGGCATCATTTTCGAAGACCAGCATGCCCACGAGCCGTTCTGCAAGATCATTGGGCACCTGGATCCTGCCAAAACACTGGCGGCGGTAGAGCTCGAACAGTTGGGGTTCGCTCACACCGTACTGGGAGCGAGAGTCGCCGAAGCGTGGAAATTCCCCGAGTCAACCACGGAGGCCATTCGCCACCATCACACGTCGGCGAATTACCGTGGCGAGCAGATTGACGTGGTCCGATGCGTGGAAGTGGCCAACTTGATATGTACACTCAAAGGCATCACGTCCGTGGGAATGAAACTGGTGAAGAGTTCGCAGCCTGCATTGGCGGGCCTCTCGTTGACCCAGGAGGACGTTGAGGTCCTGGTTGAAGACCTGGATCGTGAAATCGAACTGTACGCGAGCCTGTTTCAACTATAGGCACTATTTCAGTCATAGGCACTGATGATGGAAGTCATGGTTCATGGCATTGCCGATCTGTTCGGCGGCCAGAAAACAAGACGCGACGAAACGGGCAACCTCGCCTCGATTGCGAAGCTGCTGGACGGTTGCGACCCCATCTTGCTGTTGCTGGCCGACGCCGACGGGAACCTGATTGTCTCGGAGAGTGTTGCGGCAGAGGCCGATTTGGAAGAGCCCCGCGAGTTGGCGGCCAAACTGAGCGAAGGTCTGATCGACAGGGAAACATGCTTCCTGGAGGTACCCAACGGCGTCGACCCTCGCGTAGCTTTTGCGGTTCGCCTTTCGAACCGCGCAGAGCGGGGTATTCTGGGCGGTCTGGTCCGATGTTGCGAAGCGTTCGAGAAACGTTTCGCTGAACTTCAAGATGCAATTACCTTGTGTGCTGAGGTGAGCTGGACTGCTATCCATGACGGATCGTTCAAAACCGCACTGCAAACGCGAATCCAACATCTGTTGGCTGAACAGGACACGCTACGAGCATCACATGCCCAGGCCGTTTCCTCCGCCGTCGAGGAGCGTGAAGAGAGGTTGCGCGAACAGCGGGAGCACGTCACGCTGTTGCAAACCGTGATGATGATGGCCGCCGATGGGATCGTCACCATCGATGAGAGGGGTGTGATCGAGTCGTTCAACGAGGCTGCCGGATGGATCTTCGGTTATTCACCCGAAGAGGTGATCGGGCGGAACGTCTCGATGTTGATGCCATCTCCCCACCGCCAGCGACATGACGAGTACCTTACCCAGTTCGTGAAGGCCGGCCATACAGGGCTCTTTAATTACTCGCGCGAAGTAATCGGGCAGCGAAGGGATGGCACGAAGTTTCCCATGGAGCTTGCGGTGAGCGACGTGGTGATCGGCTCCCGACGCGTCTTCACCGCCATCCTCCGCGATATTACTCAGCGAAAAAGGGAGGAAGAGGAGCTTAGACGTCTCCACCTCCAAAACGAAATGATCCTGAACTCAGCCGGTGAAGGGATTGTCGGGCTGGACGAGAATGGGAGGATCGTGTTCATCAACCCGTCTGGCGCAGAGATGTTAGGACGGGAACCGGCTGAGCTCGTCGGGGAGATGCTCCACGAGCTGTCCCATCACTCGAGACCCAACGGGCGCGGCTATCCGTTGGAGCAATGCCCCATCCACCAGACACTCCATGACGGGACCGTTCCTCGCGTGGACAACGAGGTCTTCTGGCGCGGCAACGGAACGAGTCTTCCCGTCGAGTACACGAGCACACCAATCCGGGAAGAGGACAAGATCATTGGCGCCGTGGTCACCTTTCGAGACGTTACCGAGAAGAGAACTCTAGAATCGCAGTTGGCGCAAGCACAGAAACTGGAGTCGATCGGCCAGTTGGCGGCCGGCGTGGCGCACGAGATCAACACGCCCACCCAGTACATCGGCGATAATACGCGATTCGTGCGGGAGGCACTCCCGAACCTCAACAGACTGTTGAGTTCTTTCGAGGGGCTGTTGAGCGCTGCCGAGAACCACACCGTGACCGATGATCTGGTCGCGGAGGTCAAGGACATGGTTGAAGAAGCCGACATGCACTACCTGACTGAGGAAATGCCCAAGGCGATCGAGCAGTCCCTCGAAGGCGTGGATCGGGTGGCGACCATCGTGCGATCCATGAAGGAATTCTCACACCCCGGCAGTATCGAGAAGCAGGCCGTCGACATCAATCGAGCACTTGAGAACACGTTGACCGTCTCCCGCAGTGAGTGGAAGTATGTGGCCGACGCCGTCACCGAATTCGATCCCACGTTGCCTCTGGTGAACTGCCTGCCTGGTGAATGCAATCAGGTTTTCCTGAATCTGGTCATCAACGCGGCGCACGCCATCGCCGAGAAGTTGGGCCACGACTCGACGGAGAAGGGGACCATTACCGTCAGCACCGGCCACGACGGTGATTGGGCGGAGATTCGCGTGCGAGATACGGGAACCGGCATTCCTGAAGAGATCCGTTGCCGGGTCCTGGACCCCTTCTTTACCACCAAGGAAGTCGGCCGAGGCACCGGACAGGGCTTGGCCATTGCGCATACTGTCATCGTTGAAAAACACGGCGGCACTCTCGCGTTCAAGACGGAAATCGGACAGGGAACGACTTTCATTGTTCGCCTTCCGATCAAACAAGAATCAACGTCTACCAACAGTGTCCAGAATGAAGAAACGCATCCTATTTGTCGATGATGAGCCAAAGGTTCTCGAGGGATTGCAGCGCATGCTGCGCAGCCTGCGCCGCGATTGGGATATGGTGTTTGTCGAGAGTGGTCGGGATGCCCTCGATCACCTGGCGATCTCGGCGTTCGACGTGGTCGTAAGCGATATGCGCATGCCGGGTATGGATGGTTCCGAGCTGCTGCATGTAATCTCGGATCGTCATCCGGCCACCGTGCGGATGATTCTATCCGGGCAATGCGATTGCGAGGCCGTGCTGAAATGCGTGGGTCCCACCCATCAGTTCCTGACTAAGCCTTGTGAGTCGGAGCTTCTGAAGGAGACAGTGGCCAGGGCTTGCAGATTGCGCGATCATTTGCCGGACGAGTGGATCAAACGGGCAGTCTCGTCCGTACAATCGCTCCCCAGTTGGCCGTCGAACTACAGCCAGTTCACAGAGCAACTACAATCACCGGCTCCGTCGATCCGGCGGCTCGGCGAGATCGTTTCTCATGATCCGGCAGTGGCAGCCAAGATCGTGCAACTCGTAAGCTCCGGGTTCTTCGGAAGTCCGCAGCGGATCGCCGACCCGGCGCACGCCGTCAGTCTTCTCGGTCTGGACACGCTGGCTGCCGTAGCCGAATTGCCGGGTGTGTTCTTCCCGCTGGGTGAAGAGGATTCGCAAGAGCCCTTCTTCAGAACATTGAGCACACACAGCCGATTGGTGGCCGAAGCGGCCCGGAGAATTGCGGAAGCCGAAACCGACGACGGCACGTTGATCGGCGACGCCTATCTGGCCGGATTGCTGCACGACATCGGCATCCTCGTGTTTGCCAAAGACTCTCCGCAATACTACCTGGAAACCGTTACCCTGGCACGGATGAGCGAGATCACGCTCAAGCAGGCCGAGAAGAAGACCTTTGACACGACCCGCGATGACGTGGGGGCCTACCTGATGGGACTCTGGGGTCTACCCGACCCGGTGGTCAGAGCGATTGCGTATCACCTCTCGCCGAACCAGGCCCCGGACCGAGTATTTGGCCCGTTGGCGGCAGTGCACGTGGCTAATGCCGTCATCGAGCAGCACAGCACCGAGAGGCCGGGAACCCCAACTTCCATCGACGTGCAGTACCTTGAACAAATCGGTTGTGCCGATCGGCTGGACACCTGGCAGGAGATATGCAAGGCACCGAATTCAGAAGGAGTCACACAATGAACGAGAGAATTCTTTGCGTCGACGACGACCCGAATATCCTCCAAGCCTATCAACGCGCGTTGCGCAAGCGACTGAATATCGAGTCGGCCTTGGGTGGGCAAGAGGCTCTCGATATGGTCGTCAAACAAGGCCCCTACGCCGTGGTTGTTGCCGACATGAGCATGCCCGGCATGAACGGCATCGAACTCCTGGTCAGGGTGAATGAAATTGCCCCGGACACGGTCCGCATGATGCTCACGGGCAATGCCGATCAGCAAACGGCCCTGGAAGCAGTCAACGAGGGCCACATCTTCCGCTTCATGACCAAGCCTTGTCCTCCCGAGGATTTTGCCAAGGCGCTGGAGGCGGGCATCGCTCAGTATCGCTTGATCACCGCAGAACGCGAACTACTGTCGAAGACGCTCAGCGGAAGCGTCAAAGTGTTGACTGACATTCTATCGCTTGCCAGTCCTACGGCGTTCGGCCGCGCGTCCCGCGTCCGCCGCCTGGCGGCCCAATTGGCCCACCAACTTCGGTTGGACAACGCCTGGCAAGTCGAGATTGCAGCCATGCTGTCTCAGATCGGTTGCGTGGCGGTTCCCGAGGAGATCTTGGACAAAGCCTACCAAGAAAAAGAACTCTCCCGCAAGGAATCGGAAGCGTTCGAGGCCTATCCGCTGGTCGGCCGAGAGCTGATCTCCCATATCCCCCGCTTGGAAGAGGTTGCCGAGATCATCGCCTATCAGAACCAACGGTTAGACGGCGGCGGATTCCCTCCGGACGGCAAACAGGGGGAAGCAATTCCCGCCGGAAGCCGAGTCTTGAAAGTGGCGCTTGATTTCGATGCCCTGGCTTCGTCCGGAACTGCCAACGAGTTGGCCATGGCGGAAATGAATGCCAGAAAAGACTGGTATGATCCGGCAGTACTCGACGCCCTGCGGAAGACTTTGGCGATCACAGAGGTCCCGGTTGTCCACGAGGTCAGAGCACACGACCTGATCGACGGCGCGATCGTAGCTGACGACGTGTTGTCGCTTCAGGGGACGCTATTGTGTGCCAAAGGCCAGGAAGTGACGCCGTCGCTTCGGGCACGCTTGAAGAACTACATTGCCAACATCGGCATTCAAGGATCGATCAAGATCATGGTACCTAAGGAAGCAGGCGACCGGAACGTATACGTGCAATCGGGCTCTCCCGAGTGAACGGCGAGAGTTTTCAAAGAAGCATTACTCTTGGACTCCACAACAAGAGAACGTCAAATGACAACCCCCAGAAGCACTCCCGAGCAGCCAAGCCACGTCAGGGATGTGGTGGTCTTCATCAGGATTCTGGTCCTCATTGTCCTGGCCGAGACGGTCGTCATGATGATCCTGCCGACGCTTGCCCTAGGACCTGTTTGGAACGCTGTTTTGGATCCGCTTCTGTTGGCGGTGCTGGTCACACCGGTGCTATATCGGTCGATCTTCAGGCCGATCCACAACGCGCTGGAACGCGGGAAGCGGATCGAGGAATCATTGCAGAGACGCACCCAAGAACTGGGCGAACGCGTCAAGGAGTTGAACTGTCTCTACGGTATCTCCCGAATCCTCGAAGAGAGCAACATCGCGGAGGAGGAGACCATTGACAGGATGCTGGCTCTGATCCCTCCCTCCTGGCAGTATCCGGAGGTCACTTGCGCCAGGATCGTGCTTGACGGCAAAGTGCTCGAGACGGACAACTTCGAGGAAACGCTCTGGAAACAGAGCTCTGCCATATTTGTGGGCCAGCGGCTGGCCGGTGCCTTGGAGGTCTGTCATCTGGAAGAGATGCCCCAGGCGCAGGAAGGGCCGTTCGTCAAGGAAGAACGATCACTCATCGACGGGATTACCGAACGCCTGGGGATGGTGCTCCAGCGACAGGAGATCGAAGCGGAAGCCAACGCCCTGAGGCAGCAAATGGAGTTCATCTTAGGGGCCACGAAGACCGGGCTCCATATCGTGGACGCACAAGGACGCATGCGCTATGCCGACCCGAAGTGGCAGGAATCGTATGGTGACCCCAGCGGACGGACCTGCTGCGATTACCTGGACGGCCGCAGCCAGCCGTGCGGGATGTGCGGATTAGCAGACGCTCTGGAAACGAAGAAGATCACCGTGGCCGAGAAGGTCTTGCCCAAGGAAGGCAATCGGTCGGTGCAAGTTACTTCAATCCCGTTTCAGAACGAGCAGGGAGAATGGTTAGTAGCCCAGGTGAACGTCGACATCAGTGAGCGCAAACGCATGGAAGCGGAGTTGGCCCAGGCCCAGAAGCTGGAGTCGATCGGTCAACTGGCGGCGGGTATTGCCCACGAAATCAACACGCCCTCGCAATACATCGGTGACAACACGCGGTTCCTCCAGGAGGCATTCGACGATCTTGACGGGTTGCTGGGCCATTTCGATCGACTGCTGCAAGCCGCCAAGGATGGCCGGCTCAGCGACGAGTTGACGGCGGAGGTCGAAGCTGCGGTCGAGGAAGCAGGCCTTGAATACCTCACGGAAGAGATCCCCAAGGCCATCCGACAATCACAAGAAGGCGTAGAACGTGTGGCAACCATTGTCAGAGCCATGAAGGAGTTTTCGCACCCCGGAGGCGAGCAGAAGCAGGCCATCGACCTGAACCGGGCGATCGAGAACACGGTGACCGTCTCCCGGAACGAGTGGAAATACGTGGCCGATTTGACCACCGATTTCGAACCAACGCTTCCGCCGGTGGCCTGCCATCCCAGCGAGATCAATCAGGTTATCCTGAACATCATCGTGAATGCCGCCCAAGCCATTGGCGAGGTCGTCGGAGAATCTCCCCAGCGCAAAGGAGCGATTACGATCCGCAGTCGTCGTGACGGCGATTTCGCGGAGATCAGCATCACCGACACCGGCAAGGGAATCCCCGAGGAGATCCGCGCCAAAGTGTTCGACCATTTCTTCACAACCAAGGACGTTGGAAAGGGTACGGGGCAGGGGCTGACCATAGCCTACGCCGTGGTCGTCGAGAAGCACGGTGGAACAATCCACTTTGAAACAGAAAGCGGCAAGGGTACTACCTTCATTGTCCGTCTGCCGATTGCCGGTGGTCCCGTACCCGAAGAAAACGTCCAAGCAAAGGAAACACAAATCAGTTGTTGAACCAGATTCCAACTGCCAGGACCCCGGCGAGGTGGGTCCAACAAATGCGATCGCGTTGGCACCCTCCAATCCCTACAGAATGATTCTTGCCAGCAGGAGACATTGCTGGTCGATGACCCGCTCTACCGTCGCGAGATTCGTGAAGAAAAGATCGTTTCGCAACTAGGCACAGCCCTGGAGCCCGTTCTTCGCCACAGGATGACTGACATCATCCACGATAGGCAATGGCCGGATTCAAGGAGAAGCTTGACGTGCTGGTGGCCGACGCCATCAAGGGTGCCATGCAGGACTGTCAAGCCAAGTTCCACGACATCCGGCTATTCCTTGAGTTGCTAGCCCTGCGTTGCCCAGATTGCCATGACCCGGCGGATTGGTGGAAACGTGATGCGGAGCAGGATGAAGACGAGGACATCTGCTTCTGACGCACGCCAGTAGTGAACCTGCAAGCACGAGCGGCTGCTGGTCCTTGGGCAGTAAGGCCCAGGCCGGACCAAACGGGCCGGAGCGTCGCTGAGCTTCCTGCCCGCTGATATGGGGGGTGCTGACTGGCATATTTGATGTTTGAATCGCCAAAAATGGTCGGTGAACAGCGATTATTGGTTCATCCCTGTTGACTTTGGCCGCTCCAAGCCCGATACTTGAATTAGCCCTGTCGCTCTCGAAGGCCCAAGTTCCACTTGGGGCACGCCGAAAGGCATAGTGAGCACGGGGCTTTTTTTCATGGCTTGGCTTTCGTCAGGTCTCTCTCGTGGTCTGTGGGAATCAGTACCCAGTGGCGATAAGGATGTTTCCAACGGTTTGCCAAATCCCCCTGCGTGCCGGTTGACATGCCGATGTTGAAGTTCGGGTAGATCTGACGAATTCGTCCCGAAATGTGCTTATACAGCTTCTCTTTGGCGATCGTTCGCTTGCCGCGTCGCCGTTGTCCCGGCGGTTTCGCCTTCTGCTTGTCGTTCAGCCGAAACGCCATTGACCCCAGCACGATATCGAGGCATTGCAGCAACACGTGCTCCCGTGAATTGACCTCGGCTATCTGCTGTTTGTCGAACTTGATGCCTGCGTCGTGGAGTTGAGGGTTCCGATTCAAACCCTCCACGTACGACTTGAATTGTGCGGTCGCCTCACGGTTGGTTGGCATCTGGTCCAAGTTCAATCGGACTTGAATCGGAGGCGCCAATTCAGTTGGACTATGTTGCAATCCGAACGCGTGCTTGATGAATTGATAGTACAAGCGGTGATACTCCGTTTGTCGCTGCTCTCTCGTTAGTCCTTGCGGAACATACTGATTATTCGTGAACATGATGCGAACCTTTGCCGTATCGGCGGCAACGACATCGAAGAACGCATCCATCATAGCGACATACTTTCCCAGGTAGTTCTTCGTCACTTTCCCCCACTTGATTTCCTGAAACAGGTTCTGCTGTTGCTTACAGGCTTCTAGCTGGGCGATGACCGCAGCAAGGTCTCGCGAACGGACCAATACTCCTCCGTAGAAGTTCGAGAAATACTCGCCTTCTTTCTCCGATTCGTCGGTGTAGATTATTAGTTCAGTCGCCATGACACGGCTTCTTCTCTTTGATGGTCAACTGAACTGCCCCCTTGGGAACTAGATTCTCGAACCAACGAATCAACGTAACCGTTCACAGCTTTGCGGTCAGTTATTGAGGAGTGAAGGCGGAGCTT